>CADANR010000053.1 GCA_902789265.1 uncultured Lachnospiraceae bacterium
GTTTGATTGTCATGCCGAAATTCCCGATAACCGGTGCCGCTATGACCTCGTCCACAGTTTTTATCGCGGAAAACGAAAGAATCAAAGCAGTGCAAACGATTGCGGTAACGGCTTTCACAACACTTACAAGGCGTCTGTTACGCATAATACCCGTCATGAATTCTTTTCCGTGTGCAATTTTTCCTGAAATTGGTTTTCTCATAACTTCTGTCCCACGACTCATAACATCTGTTTTATTCAAATACTTCAAGGTTTGCGGGTCCCGGGTGGAGTTTCCTCCACCCGCCAAATCTCAGAGTCAATTGAAATGTTAATAAAACTACGAAATTAGATGTTGTAATTTGTCTGTTTAATCTGATTCTTTGTTACCCAGTCTACTAAGTACGGAGTAAGTTTGCTTAATACTACAAGCATAACGAAGATTAAAACAAAACCGATGATTGCATTCTTTAAATGAGCTTTTGCCTTCTCACGATCCTGAGGCTCTTCTGCTTTTGCAAACTTAACACCTAAGATGATGCAGTATACGGAACCGAGTGCTGCTACAATGCCGAGCACAGGGCCGGAAATCTGTCTGATCAAATCCGTTACAGGCTGTACAACTTCCTGCATGGAAGCAGGTGTGGCAGTATTCTGCTGATTATTATTCTGATTGGTGTTATTTCCTGCAAGAATTGCGGTTGCCTCTCCTGCTCCGGCTGCTTTTACGGTAAATGCAGGGAATAAAAGTGCCATAAAGGTAAGCAGTACTACCGCTAAAATAAGACTTTTCTTGGTTTTTTTCATAAGTTTTTTTCCTCCGTTTTCTTATGACTCTTTTTTGATGCCTTTTTAATACTTTTTTCGTCCCTTCAGACCCTTCAGAACGAATCGTATTTATTTATCTTCAACCTGCTCAAACGCCTTTATTTACAGCATTTTTCGCAGGAATGAATTCTTCATTTTGCCCATCATCTGACATTACTTTATCATATCCTGTCCATCAGATGTCCAACAAATGACTGCCGGAATATTTTTAGTCTTCCAACTGCCTTGTTACATATGCTTCCGTAAGACTTGCCCAGGAATATGCACTCATGTACTCTCCCCGGAAGGAACGAATGGTATTTAAATCACCTTCAAGAAATTTATACAAATCACATTCCACCTGCTCGGTTACGAGCCTTAACGTCCCCTTCTCCATGTCCAGGATATCTCCGATTCCGTTCTGAACCAGTGTATCCTTTAAATTCCGGATGATGACATCCAGCTGCTTTTGCATCGGTCTGTCATAGAAGCCGTCTTCCCAGAGAAGTGCAAACGCTTCCGCTCTCGTAATACCGGCACCCTGTCTGTCCACAAGGTATGCAAGAAGTTCTTTTGCTCTCGCTCTTCCGAACACAACAGGCTTTTCATCCACGAATACGTCAAAATTGCCGAATGTTTTGATAAATACACGTTTTCCGTGCTTTGCCTCTTCCTTCTCCGTTTTGCGGATGGCTTTTCTGACTTCTCTCTTCATCTTCGCCGTATCAATATCCGGAAAAGACGCGCACAAAGAGGTCGTCATTATCTGTATTAATTCTTCTTCTTCAAATGAAACCTTAGCCATGAATTTCCCCCCACAAGATATAGCTACCCATAATCGATTTATTTTAACATTTTTCGGATGAATTTACAATTTTTTTACATGATTTTCTACAATAAATGAATAAATATGCAGAATTACTGTATATTGTGGTAAACATAACATAAACGGGAATATTTGCGCTATATTTTCAGCTTTTGTCACTCCTCTTCAGTCTCATTTTTTTATTATTTTTGCTATTTTATAATATCAAATCAAATATCACAGAAATGTCACTGCGACAGGTGGGACGGCTCTTCTGTCAGATTTCGCCAAAAAAGGTGTCCGACACCCGAAACGTTGTCAGACACCTTCTCAATGATTCCCAATTACAAATAATCCCAATTCAAAATTAACAAATACTTTTCCGGCAGGATATTCCCTGCTACAACAGTGGTGCAATCAAGCGTAAAAGCATCTGTCCGATTCCCAGAATTCCGCCTTTCTTTCCGGCATATTTGCCGGTCACTTCATTGGAAACGGAAATCATTTCTTCCAGGCACTCCCGCTCTTTTATTACCGCATCGCACTGATAGAGGACACATCCGTCTTCGAAATTATGGCACAGACTTCGGTAATCGAAATTAAAAGTACCGCAGGTCGCAACAACATCATCCGCAACACAGAGTTTTCCGTGGTTAAATCCGGGCGTATATTCATAAATTCTGACACCGTACCTTGCAAGCGGATGATAATACGATCTTGTGATGGAATAAACCATCTTTTTATCCGGAATTCCCGGTGTGATAATACGCACATCCACGCCTTTGGCGGCTGCCAGCGTCAGTGCGGATATCATTTCGTCGGTAATGATTAAATACGGCGTTGAAATATAAACATAATCCTTTGCGCTGTTGATAATGCTGATATAAACCGCCTCGCCGACATGTTCGTTATCGGTCGGATTGTCGGCATAAGGCTGTAAGAAGCATTTCTCTTTTGCCGTATATTCTGTCTTCGGAAGATATTTCTCAAAATCCGCTTCCGCATCTTCGCGTTTTGCCTCTTTATGTGCAGTCCAGTTTTCCAGGAAAATCAAAGTAAGACTCCTTACCGCGTCCCCTTCAATCCGGACGGCCGAGTCAAACCAGTGTCCGTACGGTTCCTTGATGTGGAAATATTCATCTGCCATATTGAAACCACCCGTATATCCGACTTTTCCGTCAATAACCATGATTTTTCTGTGATCACGGTTATTCAGAAAAAAGTTTGCAAAAATTGAAAACGGATTGAATACACGGCATTCGATTCCGAGTTTCCGAAGTTTCTTTGCGAATGAGAATCCGATAAAGCCGATGGAACCCAAATCATCATAGAATACGCGGACTTCAACACCCTCTTTCACCTTTCTTTCAAGGACATCCAAAACCTTATGGAATGCATCGGAATCTTCGATTGCAAAATACTCCATGAAGATGAATTTTTCTGCCTTTTCAAGATGCGCAATCATATCGTCAAGCGCATCCGTCGTCTCCCCGAAATAAGTTACGTCGGAATTGTCGTAAAGCGTATATCCGAGCCTTTTTTGAAGGAAATTGGCAATTCCTGCGGATGCCGGATCTTTTTCTCTTAATTCCGCCAGCGCATCGTCATTCTTATCATAGAGTTTTCCGAGTTTTTCATTGATCGCCCTGTATCGTTTCGCAGCGCCCACAATGCTGCCTGAAAGGCCCAGGAAAAGATATGCAATTAATCCGAAAACCGGGAATGCAAGAATAAAAATCAGCCAGGGCATTTTCAGTGTTGCAGGCTTCGGGCTTGAAAAAATAATCAGCGTTACAAATGCCGCAACAATTGTTAATACTACCGTCAGATATCTTAAGTAATAATTGCCGATAATCAAAAGCAATACGATTACCGCAACTTCCAGAACGGCCGCTATTGCAGTGATTACCACACGGATGACTCCGTTCGGCGCCGATTTCTTTTTTTCGAATGTGGTTGTGGACATGATTTTCTCCTTCTTTTGAGACACGGGGACGGGGATTGTGGCTCATTTTTTACATCTTTATGGAACTCGGTTTTACTACCGGTTCTTCCGGTTTCTTCGGACCGTCTGCATTATTGATATTGTTATTCGGTGCGGGTGCGTTGCCGAGAAGTTTACTCCTCGTTGCATTTTCAGTCGCTACGGTAATTAACGGCTCTCCTCTTTCCGCTCTCTTTTGATTCATAACGTAACGGGCCCTCAAATCATGAATCTGATCTTTCGAGCTTATCAGCTCAAAGAGTTCATCCCTGCTGATATCCTTCGGAATTGATGTTTTAAATGCATCTGAATTTGCCACTTTTCCTACAATTCTGCGATACCCGTCTTCACCTTTTTCGAAATCTTTCCGACAACCGTCCAGGAATTTCTTTCCGGAAGCCGTCTTTGCATAATCCGCCAGGGTAATTGCAGCCAGTTCATAGCGGTAATTATCAATTTCCTTGTCTTTCATCGGGAGCTGGCTTTGCTGACGCGGCATTTTACAGAATTTATCAAGAGCTTTTAATGCCTCTTTGGCAACCCTGTCAAGCATGGGATCACTTGCTTCCTGTAATTTTTTTGACACATTAAGGCGCTGTGAATCAAGTGCTGCATGACGTTCGGCATCAATTGTCGCATATTTCAGTTTTTCATCCATGGTCTTTGAAAACCAGTCAAGCGAACCTTCGATTCCTTCTACCGCCAAAAGACGTTTCTGACTGTAATCATGCGCTTTCGGTCCCCATTCTTTATCTTTCTTTTTATGTTCCACATAATCAGCATTTGTCTTTCTGACTTTGGCAATCGAATCCTTTACATCATTAACCGCCTTTAACAGATTCTGATAGGAACCCGGCTCATACTCATATTTCGGTGAAGAAATTGCTTTTTCCAGGTTCATCATCTTCGTGAGTTTTTCCTGCAGGACTTTCATGTCCTTTTCGATATTTTTGAAATAGGAACTGCAGCGATGAAGCTTTTCAGCCTCTTTATACGCCTTCATCTTAACCTGTATTTCATCTTTGAAACGGTCTTCCTGTACATTGACATGAATTTTATCCGTAACCTCGAATTCCTGCTTTACACGTACCTGTTTCGCCTTTTTCATCAGCTCGAAATCCTTCACCGGCACTTCTTCGGGCAGGTTATCGATTTTATTCGAATAATCCCAGGAAAAATCTTCGAGTTTATCACATAAAGCACTTCCAACCGGATCAACTTTACCGCTTTCATCCATTTCTTTGCGATAGTCCCTGATCACATTTCTCAGATATATGGTAGACTTCGCTAACATATTTTTGGCTTGTTTATCGGTTTTATCAATTCTATACTGACCGTTTTCCTGCTTGATTCTTTGTGCAATAAAATCCTTTGTGCCATAACGGGTAAAGTTTTTAACCGAATCTTTTAAATCCCGATATCCTTCCGTTTCGACCGGTTTGGGATTCAGATTGTCCATTTCCGAAAGCAAATCATTTGCCTTATTTTTTAAATCTTTTGTAAGGTTTTCTCTTAACTCTTTTGCCTGATTATTTGCCTCCTGCATTTTCAGTTCTTCCAGGAAAATGCGGTTTTCGCTCATATCCATGATCTTTTTATGCATTTCCGGAATTTGATAAAACATGGATTCTCCGGGTTTTATTTCTTTATGCTGAACTTTAAATCCATCCACATCATCTGCGGGTACCTGAATCATTCCGTCAATCTTTTCCTCTAATAAAACAAGATCGTTACCTGCATCCTCTGCTTTAATGAATCCCGTTTTTGCAAACTCCGCCTTCGCATCATTCATAAGCATTCTTCTGAAACGGTTTGTAATCGGTTGCCCGTCGACGAGAATTGCTTTTCCGTTATATTTTTCGTGAAATAACGCATCATCGATTACATTCAACGCCTGGAAACGGGCGTTGAACTTAATTCCTACGGGATCCTGGTATAAAACAACATTTTTTGCAACTTTCCCCAGAAATTTGTCATTATCCTGCATTAATGCGATTTCAGGAACATTTCCGGTCTTAAGCTCTTTGGCTTTCTCTTTTGCTTTTTCATCCAAACGCATGGCATCCGGAATTTGGCGTCCGGATATTTCTTTGTAGATTTTATCCAGCTGTTTTTGGGTTTCTTCGGTATATTGCGGATATTCCACTTCTTTTCCGTCTTTTATTTCTTTTTTCATCTCGGCCTTTACGAGACTTCGGATACAATTTCTAAAGGCATCCTCCATCTGATCCGTTTTCTCGTATTCCGGATTCACCACGGAACTGCGGTCTTTTACGCCCTTTTTAATTAAATCATAGGTTTCGTTTGCATTTCTTACGTAGATTTCCTCAGCCAAATCAACAAAACCTTTCAAATCATCATTCTTAAGATAATTCTCAAATTTGGTTCTTGTTTCGGTATAAACATCTCCTTTTGTTGCTGAAAAAACCTGCAGCCCTTCATTCCAGCCCTTCTTATTTGCCTTGTAAGTATTACTGTAGTGTTCCGGCCCGGTGGTACCGTAGAATACATCTTCCCTGATGCAGTCGGCCTTTAAAAACCTGACTGCATCCGCACCGTACGGAACTCCGGCAAGTTTATATAAATAATCATTATCAATATCCTGTAAGTTTCCTTTCAGTTTTTTTTCATACTTCGCCTCATTCGCATGATATGCTTCATCTGCCTGCGCCATATTCATTAAATATTCCTGAAACAGTTTCCGTTTCTGGTTACTCCTTAATGAAGCATAATACTGCTGATTGGAAAGCTGCTTTTCGATTTCTTCCATTCTTTTTTTTGCATCTGCTACGTTACTCATAAATTACCCCTTTCAAATGTTTCAATCTTTCTTTTTCACGGTTACGACAGACAGATTACCCCACTCTGTCCATCCCTTGTCCAACAAACAGAAATATTATACCACAGACCGTAAAAATTCTGCAGATATACCATCTTTGCGGTAAGGAAGCTTTGGAAAATGAAGGATAAGAAATAATCGATTGGTTAAACAAAACAGATACGCCACCGGATCCGGTGGCGTTTTTGTTTAAATTGCGACTAAAGGATTATAAGTATGTGTCACCTAAAGCAGAGCCCGGTGAAGACGTTTCTTGATTAAATCTATTCCTGCTCCTTTTTGAACAATTTCTCAAACTCTTCCGGATTCATCATTTTTTCATCCGTTTCACGTTTTTCCAAAGTCTTTTTATATACGATATTTTCGACAATTTTCAGTTTTTCATTGTGGTCTTCTTTGAGTTTCTGATATTCTTTAAAAAGTCTGTCCCGCTTCCTGTCAAGTTCCGCTTCTTTCTCTTTATAGGCCTTGTTTTGCTTATGGTATTTTACCCAAAAGACGATCGCAACAACCAGTGCAATTGTTGCAAAGGCAGGCGCCGCAGTAACATCAACAATCTGCATTTTTTATCCCCTCAGTTTATCCAGATCAATCGCATCAAATCTGTTTGCTGCTTCTATCTGCTCCAGTCCTACCTGAAGTGCGCCGTAAGCCGCATTAAAGTTTGCGGTGAAGAGCTTATACATCATGAAGGTTCCGACATATTCCGGCGGAAGAGCCAATGCCGCAAACAGAATCGTCCAGGCACCGGTTGTCCCGGGGTTTGCAATGGACAATTCCAGTACAAGCAAAACGTACACAACCAGAAAAATCAGGGAAATCGGTGTATTTGTGTATTTTAAAATCAAAATCGGCGGAATAATCATGTTAATGGTCTGACGCGGATTCAGCATTGCCTGACTCATCGGAATCCAAAGGCCCGAGAATTCCGGCTTAATTCCGAGTTCATTCTCCGAAATGTCATATTCCGTTTTAAGCATTGTGGAATTGTTTGCACTGGCAAAGGCAGTGGCAATCATCGGCCACAATTTTTTCCAGATTACCGGTAACTTTAATTTAAACCTTGTACATACAATAATAAGCTTTGCCGCACCGCATATGATTGCAATCGCATAGCTTGCAACGATAAACTCCCACCCTTTTAAGAGCGTTGCACCGTCTCCTTTTGCCACAGTCGAAAGGATACTGATAAAGGGAATAATCGGAACGATGGTCATAACAAGCCCCATCGCAGACATAATCCACGCATTTACCTGCCCCAGCGTATCCTTTAACCCGTCCACCTTGTTGCCGAGCACCAAAAGGGCTGCTCCAAGCAAAAGCCCGAGCACAACCAACTGCGGCGTATTGCCGTTTAACAGCGGCGAAATAAAATCCGTCGGGATTATATCAAGAAGAAGTTCTACTAGATTTCTCGGCTCAAAATCCACACCGGAAACGCCGAAATTATGGTAGAAAATCAGGGTAAATCCGATTCCGACTGCCATTACAGCAAGAATTGAAAGAAGAAATCTGCCGATAATCTTAAAGCCCATATCCGTCAAATCATTAATGCTCTGCAGGGCTGATATGGAAGTAATCATGGAAATAAAAATCACAGGCCCCATAATTCCCGTAATTACGCCGATTGCAACTTTAAAAATCGGGCTTAAAATATCGTCAATAATGAGTCCTTTGGCGCCGGCAGGAAGTCGATAACAAAGAAATCCGAATAAAAGTCCCAGAATTACCGACCAAAGCATGGGCGACTTCCAGATTCTGTTTACCTGAAACTGCGGACTGGTAATTGTAACAAAATTACGTCCGATGGAATAGACATGCGAAATCTGATCGATTTTATTTACAAGCAAAGGTTTCAGGGCTTTTTCCGTAAGCATTCTGGTTGAATTTACACACGGAACGTCAAACGGACTGATTTTATCCCCTTCAACGATGATGCTGACTTCTATCCTTCTGTATCGCTTGCGGACCAGGTACTCCACTTCTTTCTCCGCTCCGAATTTCTCCCTGTAAATCATTATTACATCGTTTACCTGAGCAAGAAATAAAGCAATCTCATCTTTGGAGAACTTCTTCTTCTCCAAAAGCTGTCTTGTATCCGCAAAAATCTGATTCTTTGCATCTTCTGAAGATAATGTGCATTTTTTCGTGGAAAAAAATCTTTTTTTTGCCATACTGATTTACGCCTTCTTCTTAAACGTCCCGAACAGCAACAGTCCTGCAGCCAGTAACAAAAGCCCGATTACAAACATAATAATATTTCCACCAATACCCGGATTCGCCTCCCCGAGAATCGGAATATTCTCAACAAGTTCCGGATGAAAGGTCACAATGACACTGATGGAGTTGTTGAGAAGATGGAAAAGCGCCGAAGTCGCTATACTTCTGCTCTTATACACCATGTATGCCATGAAGCATCCCATGTAAAGACCGGTGAAAAATTGCAGGAAGTTCATGTGATACAGGCCGAATGCCGCCGCTGAAACCACAATTGCAATCCAGATTTTTGTCCGGTGCTTTAACGTACCGAATAAAAATCCCCGGAAAGCCGCTTCTTCTGCGATTGCAGGACAAATGCCGACAATAATCAATGCCGGTACGAAGCCCGCTTCAAAAATCGTGGAATTCAATGAATCAGAGTTTTCTACCATGCTGGGAATCAGCTTCGCCAAGGCATTTATAAGAATCTGGTTGGTAAGAAAACCGCCCACCCAAAGGAACACGGCACCTAACAGTTCTGTAATTTTCGGCAAATGAAGGGAATATAATTCCTTTACATCACACCTTAGGTAAATCGCATACAAAAGCGGTATTACGAGAATAATCACCTGGACACTGATTGAACCCCATAAGCCCCATTTCAGAACCAGCATCGAAGATGTGAATACCATAATCAATAAAAGCGCCACATATAAGAAAATCAGATCCCCAAAGCTCGGAATTTGTCCGCGCTTCTGATTGGCGTAATTCTCAAAAAGGTGCACTCCGTTCACGCCCTCTCCGAAAAGAACCTCTTCGCTTGAGAACAATGTACTCATGATAATCACCAGAAGGATACAGTAAACAAGATTTGACAAAAGTACAATCAGCATCAGGTGATAATCATAATCCAGGGAAAATACGGATTTAATAAGGAGCGATATGTTGGTTACCGGAATAAATGCCGTCGCATGGGACAGTTCCACATTCGGAAGAACGCTTGCCATCGCCGCAAACATGAAAATAATCAGAATCGGCGAAGTAATATTGTTTGCTTCCTTAAAGCTCTTTGCAAAAATACAGACGCAAAGGCTGACCGCCGATGAAAACATGGAGAATACCGGCAGACAGATTAGCAAAGAAAGGAATGCCGGAATAAATAATTTGAAATCAAAATCCCTGAATCCGAGATTTTGCATGTCAAAGGTCTTATACATATAAAGAGTCATTGCAAACATGGACAGCAGATTTAAGAATGCAGAGAAAACTGCTATCGTGGAAACCGACATGAACTTCGAGATCATGATATCGCTTTTCTTGACCGGCAAGGTCATTATTGTTTCCAGCGTACCTCTCTCCCGTTCGCCTGCCGTCGCATCAATCGCCGGATAAATTGCTCCGGTCAAAATGGAGATAATTAAGATAAACGGAAGAATCATTCCGATTAAGGAACCGGCATTCTGTTCCGACGTGGAAATGCTCTCTACGGATATATCCACCGGACTCAATACTCCTTCCGAATCATCAAATAGTTTATCGAATGCTTCTTTTCTTAATTTTCCGGAATATGCTTTTAATATTTCCGCTACATAGGAATAGGCACTTGAAGAAGATGTATTGGAGGATAAGTTATAGCATTTCACTTTGAACAAATCATCCGTATTGTACATCTCCTTGATTTTGTCCGATTTAGTCAAAGAATCGCTCGTGGTATAGTCACCGGAGACCAGAACCAGATCGACTTTCTTCTCTTTTAAATCTTCCCTGGCTTTTTCTTCATCCGTGTACGGCACGGCTTGGAATTTATACTCATACTTATCCGTATCGTCAGTAAGGATTGCAAAAATCTTATCTGAAACATCGGACTGAACCATGGCAATCTTGTATTCCCTGCTCTCCGATTCCTTCATAATCCCCTGCATCACAAGTAAGGATCCGAGCATCATGGCCGGATACAGAAAAATAGGAATCAGAATCATGATAATAATGGTCTTCTTATCGCGAAGAAGATCCATAATTTCTTTTTTATACAGTGTCAGAACGGGGGTTCTTTTCATGATTGGCCCTCCTCTGCTGTATTTTCTGTATTTTCTGTATTCTTCTGCGACTGTAATTCTATTTCACTTGCCTCTGCATTTGACTTTTCCCGATTGTCCGAATTGACCGAAACGGTTCTCTCCGGGTTCAGTTTCTCATCCTCGGTTTCTTCATATGCAGTAAGGTCTTTAATCAGCGCCTTAAATGTATCTCGCAGATTATTCGTCTCGGTAAGTTCCATTAAAAACTCCGGAGTCCCGAACGCTACCTTCCTGCCTTCATAGATCATGAGAATACGGTCACAGAGATACTGTGCTTCTTCCATGTAGTGTGTGGAATAAAGCACCGTTTTGCCTCGTTCCTTCTCCTGCTTCATGAAATTTATGATGGTTTCGGAAGACAAAATGTCAAGACCGAGTGTCGGCTCGTCAAAGATATATATTTCCGGATTGTGGATTAAGCATCTCGAAATACTGGCACGCTGACGCTGCCCGGTCGATAATTTTTCAATTCTCTGATCGCAGAATTTCTCCATTTCAAGAATTTCGAAGATTTCTTTTGCCCTGTTTTCACAGTCCTCTTTGGATATGCCGTATAATTCACCGAACAGCAAAAACATCTCTCTGGGCGATAATCTTCCGTAGAGAGCGGTATTATTGGATAAATACCCTGTTTTCATTTTCTTTTGTACGGGATCCGTAATGAGATTGCCTTCATGGTCAAAGATATTCACTTCCCCTTCGGTCGGAGTCATCAGATTGCCGAGCATACGAAGAAGTGTTGTTTTCCCGGCTCCGTTGGGACCGAGAATTCCCAGAATTTCGCCTTCTTTTGCATTAAAAGAGATGTTATTGACAGCAAGAAAAGACTCCTTTGTCTTCTTTCCGAGACGGAGTCCGTCATTTTTCTTTCCATCCGGTTCGGAATCCTTATTGCCGGACGCCTTCACAGGACGGATGAATTCTTTTTTTAACCCCTTTGCTTCTATCATAGTCCCTTATATTTCTCGTATAAATCAGGTCTCTTCAGCTTTGTATTCTCTATCGCCTTCTCCAGACGCCACTTTTCAAT
>CADANR010000054.1 GCA_902789265.1 uncultured Lachnospiraceae bacterium
CTGTTTAAATACGGTTATCTTTATGATTTACGTCAATTTAAATCCCTGCAGGAGGTTTCATTCGGGGAAGAAATTGATTTAATCGGATTCCCGGGTGCCAAAGACAATACTTCCGGATTGATTTCCACGGACCTTGGCTTTGCAATTAATTCCAAGAGCGAGAACAAAGATGCGGCCTTTGATTTTATCAAATATTATATATCCGAAGATTATCAGATGCCTGAAGATGAGTTTACTTATTCCATGCCGATTATGAAAAAAGCTTTGGATAAGTTCATCGAATACAGAATGCATGATCCTGTCAGCGATTATGGAGACAATAAAGGTGAGACTTATAAATACACGGATTTCAGCTATTCGACAAACAAAGAGGTTGAAACAGGCAATATAACGGAAGCAGAAGCGCAGAAGATTAAAGAGTTTATCTATCGGAGCACGAATATGCCGAATTACGACCAGAAAGTCCAGGATATTATTACCGAAGAAGCAGCTGCTTTCTTTAACGGCCAGAAGAGTGCGGAAGATGTGGCAAAAATCATTCAGAGCCGTGTAACCATTTATGTACAGGAGAATCAGTAAAATTTACATCCGGTAAGACGGAAAAATACAAAGATTTACTGACAAATCAGAAAAAATAGTGTAAAATATTGTGCGGAATTGTTCCCGGGAGGAATGATTCCGCCATTCATTTTTTGAAATAATATGCGAAACAAATTGCAGGAGGAATATCATGCAGGACAGATTAAACGAAATCAGGTCACTGGCGCTGAAAAGAATTAAAGACAGTGATTCACCGGAAAAATTGAAAGAAATCCAGATTGCCGTGCTTGGTAAAAAAGGAGAACTGACATCCATTATGAAAACTTTGAAGGATGTAGCGCCCGAGGATCGTCCGAAAGTCGGACAGATGATTAACGATGCCAGAGCGGAAATCGAAAAGAATTTGGAAGAGGCAAATAAAAAATTACAGGAGGAAGTCCGCAATGCCAGATTAAAGGCAGAAGTAATCGACGTTACCCTTCCTGCAAAGAAGCCGGTTATCGGACACAGACATCCGAATACAATTGCCCTGGAAGAAGTGGAGAGAATCTTTATCGGACTCGGTTATGAAATTACCGAAGGACCCGAAATCGAAAAGGATTACTACAATTTCGAGGCACTCAATATTCCTGCGGATCATCCTGCAAAAGATGAACAGGATACATTTTATATTAACGGAGAAATGCTTCTTCGTACACAGACATCCAGTACGCAGATTCATGCAATGGAAGCAGGAAAGCCGCCCATTCGTATTCTTGCACCTGGCCGTGTTTTCCGTGCGGATGAAGTAGATGCAACCCATTCCCCTTCTTTCCATCAGATTGAAGGTCTTGTAGTGGACAAGAATATTACTTTTGCAGACTTAAAGGGAACCCTGGCACAGTTTGCAAAAGAGCTCTTCGGTGAGGATACCAAGGTAAAATTCAGACCGCATCATTTTCCTTTTACCGAGCCTTCTGCAGAAATGGATGTCAGCTGCTTTAAATGCGGCGGAAAAGGCTGTCGTTTCTGTAAAGGTTCCGGCTGGATTGAAATTCTCGGCTGCGGAATGGTTCATCCGAAAGTCCTGGAGCGTTGCAATATCGATACCAACGAATATACCGGTTTTGCATTCGGCGTAGGTCTTGAGAGAATTGCATTGTTAAAATACGAAATCGACGATATGCGTCTGCTTTATGAAAATGATGCAAGATTTTTGGACCAGTTCTGATTTTTTAAAATGAATTCGTGAGATACAGTTTGGAGGAAAAACAATAATGAATACGGCACTTTCTTGGATTAAGGCATATGTACCGGAACTTGAATGTACGGACCAGGAATATACGGATGCAATGACGCTCAGCGGAACCAAAGTAGAAGGGTTCGAGCGTCTGGATAAAAATTTAAAGGATATTATTGTCGGAGAGATTCTCTCAATTGAGAAACATCCCGATGCGGATAAGCTGATTGTATGCCAGGTAAACTTAGGCGACAGACAGCTTCAGATTGTAACCGGCGCACCGAACGTAAAAGTCGGAGACAAGGTGCCCGTTGTTATCGACGGCGGTAAGGTTGCAGGCGGACATGACGGCGGACCTTTGCCGGAAGACGGAATTGAAATTCATAACGGAAAACTTCGCGGCGTGGAATCCTTCGGTATGATGTGTTCCATCGAGGAATTAGGATCCGACCGTAATTTCTATCCGGAAGCTCCCGAAAACGGAATCTATATTTTCCCTGCAGATACCGAAGTCGGTGCAGATGCGATTGAACTTTTGCGACTTCACGATACGGTATTTGAATATGAAATCACATCCAACCGTGTGGATTGCTATTCGGTAATCGGTATCGCAAGAGAAGTTGCGGCAACCTTTAAAAAGCCTTTTGTTCCGCCTGTTGTGGAAGTAAAAGGGAACGGAGAAAATGTAAATGATTACATTTCCATTGAAGTGGCAGATAAGGACCTTTGCCCGAGATACTGCGGCAGGGTTGTAAAGAATATTAAATTCGGACCTTCTCCGAAGTGGATGCAGCGTCGCCTTGCGGCAAGCGGAATCCGTCCGATCAATAACCTGGTTGATATTACCAACTATGTAATGGAAGAGTACGGACAGCCGATGCACGCATTTGATTTATCCACGATTCACGGAAATAAAATCGTCGTAAAGCGTGCCAATGACGGTGAGAAATTCATTACCTTAGACGGTCAGGAAAGAACACTCGATAAAGACATTCTGATGATTAATGATGCGGAAGGTCCTGTTGCGATTGCCGGTATCATGGGTGGTGAAAATTCCATGATTACGGAAAATGTTACAACCGTACTTTTTGAATCTGCAACCTTTAACGGTGCGAATATCAGAAAGAGCGCAAAGAGACTCGGACTTCGTACCGATGCTTCCGGAAAGTTTGAAAAAGGACTGGATCCGAGAAACGCAGTGGATGCGATTAACAGAGCATGCCAGCTGGTTGAGGAACTGGGCTGCGGTGAAGTGGTGGACGGAATTGCAGATGCACCCGCACCTTTATCCGAGCTTCGTCAGATTCCTTTTGAACCGGAGAGAATCAATGCAATGCTCGGTACGGATGTAAGCGTGGATGAAATGCTTGAGATTTTCAAACGTCTGGAGCTTGCATATGATGAAAATACAAAGATGCTTACAATCCCTTCCTTCCGTCAGGATCTGATCGGATTCTGTGATATTGCGGAAGAAGTGGCAAGATTCTACGGATATGATAAGATCCCCGTAACCCTTCCTTCCGGACAGGGTCAGGCAGGTGGATTATCCTATAAACTGCGTATCGAGGGAGAGTGCAGAAATATCGCGGAATACTGCGGTTTCTCACAGGGTATGACGTATTCCTTCGAAAGCCCGAAGGTATTCGATAAACTGTTACTTCCTGCAGATGCACCGGAGAGAAATGCAATTACGATTTCCAATCCTTTGGGAGAAGATTTCTCCATTATGAGAACCCTTTCCTTAAACGGAATGCTCACATCCCTTTCTACGAACTTTAACCGCAGAAACAAGAATGTGAAATTATATGAGCTTGCAAACATCTATATTCCGAAGGAACTTCCGCTTACGGATTATCCGGATGAAAGAATGCAGCTTACCTTCGGTTTCTACGGAGACGGTGATTTCTTCACCATGAAGGGTGTTGTGGAAACGGTTCTGGAAGGCCTTGGCGCAAAGAAGAAAGAAGAGTATGATCCTGCATCTGCAAGACCTTACTTACATCCCGGACGTCAGGCAAACATCCTTTATGACGGTGATGTAATCGGATTTATCGGAGAAGTACATCCTGCAGTATGCGAGAATTACGATATGAAGACGCGTGTTTATGTAGCTGTACTCGATATGCCGAAGATTATGCCTTTAACATCTTATGACCGTAAGTTTGAAGGCATTGCAAAATATCCTGCAGTCAGTCGTGATATCAGTATGGTTGTTCCGAAAACCGTACTTGCGGGACAGATTGAGAAGATGATCGCGCAGCGCGGCGGCAAGATTCTTGAGAAATTCGAACTTTTCGATATTTACGAAGGAGAACAGATTGATAAGGAACATAAATCCATGGCATATGCATTGTCCTTCCGTGACAAGAACAAGACGCTTCAGGATGAAGATGTCAACGCAGCCATGAAGAAGATTATGAACGGACTGGAAAGTCTCGGAATTGAACTTCGTAAGTAATTATGCATAAAAACAAAATTGGAGGCAGTTGTCTCCATTTTTGTTTGTGCGATTGAGAAAGAAAAAAGAAATATTGTTTTAACGGTAATGAGAAGAATGGCAATATATTTAAATGGTATTGCTGAGAAAAAAAGAAAGGTTGGGGATACACATGGAAAACAAAACAGTATGGAAAAAGTATTCAACGAAACAGAATAATGCACTGGAAGATTTCTCGGAAAAATATATCGATTTCATCTCCGAGTGCAAAACAGAACGGGAATGTACCGATTATCTTGTAAGCATTTTGGAAGATAACGGATTTATGGAACTGTCCCGTCTGCTGAACGGAAATACTAAATTAAAAGCAGGAGATAAGGTATATTCCGTAAATAAGAATAAAGGAATTCTTGCTTTCCATATCGGAAAAGAAGATTTGGAAAAAGGAATGAATATTCTCGGCGCTCACATCGATTCGCCTCGTCTTGACGTAAAGCAGAATCCCTTATATGAAGACAGCGGACTCGCATATCTGGACACCCATTATTACGGCGGAATCAAGAAATACCAGTGGGTGACGATTCCCCTTGCAATTCACGGCGTAGTGGTAAAGAAGGACTTAACGACTACGATTATTGAATTAGGTGAGGAACCGAACGATCCTGTATTTTTTATCTCCGATCTGTTAATTCATTTATCACAGGAACAGCTTGAAAAGAAGGCTGCCAAGGTAATTGAAGGAGAAGCACTGGATATCATTATCGGCAGCAAACCGCTTACCGAAACAAAGACTTCGAAATCAAAAGAAAAAGAAGAATCCGAAACTGAGAAGGAATCCGTAAAGAAAGCAATCTTAAAAATCTTAAAAGAGAACTACGACATGGAAGAAGAAGATTTCCTGTCTGCGGAACTTGAAATCGTGCCTGCCGGAAGAGCAAGAGAGTGCGGTCTTGACCGCAGCATGATTATGGGTTACGGACATGATGACAGATGTTGTGCATATCCGTCGCTTCGTGCTTTAACGGATGTGAAAACACCGGAGAAAACAGCTTGCTGCATTCTTGTGGATAAAGAAGAAATCGGTTCCGTCGGAGCAACCGGTATGCAGTCCTTATTCTTTGAAAATACGGTAGCGGAAGTTCTTGCTTTATGCGGCAAAAACGGCGACCTTGCAATTCGCAGATGCCTTGCAAACTCCAATATGCTTTCTTCCGACGTATCATCTGCATTTGATCCGACATATGCGTCCAGCTTTGATAAGAAGAATGTGGCATATCTCGGAAAAGGTATGGTTCTTTGCAAATTCACAGGTGCAAGAGGAAAGAGCGGATCGAACGATGCGAATGCGGAATATCTCGGAAAGCTTCGCAGCATTTTTGATGAGGATGATGTGTCCATTCAGCTTGCGGAACTCGGAAAAGTAGATTTGGGCGGCGGCGGAACCATCGCTTATATTCTTGCAAAATACGGTATGAACGTAATCGATTGCGGTGTTGCAGTTCTTAACATGCATGCTCCGTTTGAAGTAATCAGCAAAGCAGATATTTACGAGACTTACCGTGGATACTTGACTTTCTTAAACAAGATGTAATTGGAAATAATGCAATAGAATAATGTTACTGAACAAAGTAACAGAGCATAGTTACAAAGAAATAGAATAGAGAAATAAAACATAGAAAAAAGAGTAAAGTTAAATGGAATTACTGAAATCGGATTTCTACTTCGACCTTCCGCAGGAACTGATAGCACAGGATCCGCTGGAAGACCGGAGTTCATCCAGACTTTTACATTTGAATAAAGAAACCGGAGAGGTTTCACATCATATCTTTAAAGAGGTACCGAATTTCTTAAAACCCGGAGACTGCCTGGTTTTAAATAATACAAAGGTTATCCCGGCAAGACTCTACGGGACCAAAATCGAAACCGGAGCAGTTGTGGAATTTCTTTTGCTGAAACGACTCGAAGGGGATGTGTGGGAAACGCTTGTAAAACCCGGAAAGAAAGCAAGGGAAGGGATGCGTTTTACATTCGGCGACGGCTCCTTACAGGCTGAAATTGTAGGCATTGCTGAAGAAGGAAAACGCCTGGTGCATTTTGAATACGAAGGAATCTGGGAAGAACTTCTGGATCGCCTTGGGGAAATGCCCCTGCCGCCTTATATTACGCATAAGCTTCAGGATAAAAACCGTTATCAGACAGTCTATGCGAAATACGAAGGTTCCGCTGCAGCACCGACTGCCGGCCTGCATTTTACTAATGAGCTTTTGGACGATATCCGGAAAATGGGTGTGGATGTGGTATTCGTAACCCTTCACGTTGGACTCGGTACCTTCCGGCCGGTAAAAGAGGAAAATGTATTAAACCATCACATGCATTCGGAATATTATGAAGTATCCGAAGAAGCAGCAAATGCAATCAATGCCTGTAAAGAACGGGGCGGAAGAGTCATCTGCGTCGGAACGACATCCTGCAGAACAATCGAGAGCGTTGCCGATGAAAACGGACGGGTGCAGGCAAAATGTGGAAATACGGAGATTTTTATCTATCCGGGGTATGAATTTAAAGTACTTGACGGACTGATTACAAATTTCCATTTGCCGGAATCAACGTTAATCATGCTGGTATCGGCGCTTGCCGGAAGAGAGCATGTCCTTGCGGCTTATGAGGAAGCAATCAAAGAGAGATACCGCTTCTTTTCCTTCGGGGATGCGATGATAATCATCTGATTTATGAAAAATCGTTGCGCCAAACGTTCATTGTGTCTATAATGAAAGAGTCGCTGATATTTATGCGAATAGAACGATCAATAGGCGTAAGCCAATAATTAAATAAAGGAGAGAAACAATGGGATCATTTGTTGAACACATCAAAGAAAAAGCAAAACAGACCAAGAAGACGATTCTGCTTCCCGAAACAATGGATGACAGAACCTATTATGCAGCTGAGCAGGCTATGAAAGAGGGCATCGCAGACCTTATTCTGATCGGTTCCCAGGCTGAGATTGACGAGCATGTTGCAAAGACCGGTGTTGATATTTCCGGCGCAAAAATCGTTGATCCTGCAAATTATGAGAAATTAGAGGATTATGTTCAGCTTTTATACATCACAAGAAAAGCAAAGGGAATGACTCCCGAAGAAGCAAGAGAGATTCTCTTAACCAACACGATTACCTTCGGTATTGTTATGTTAAAGGCAGGAGATGCTGACGGACTTGTTGCAGGTGCATGCCACTCCACAGCAGACACACTTCGTCCTTCCTTGCAGATTCTTAAGACAAAAGCAGGCTGCAAGCTTGTTTCCGCATTCTTCGTAATGGACGTTCCGAACTGCGAATACGGTGCAAACGGTACCTTCATTTTTGCAGATTCCGGACTGAATCAGGATCCGAATCCCGAAGAACTGGCTGCAATCGCAGATTCTTCCGCACAGAGCTTCAAGCAGCTCGTTGGCGCTGATCCTGTTTGCGCAATGCTTTCCCATTCCACCGTTGGTTCTGCGAGACATCCGCTCGTAGATAAGATGGTAGAAGCTACCAAGATTGCAAAAGAGCAGTATCCTGACCTTGTTGTTGACGGTGAGTTCCAGCTTGATGCAGCAATCGTTCCCGCTGTAGCAGCTTCCAAGGCTCCGAACAGCGATGTTGCAGGTAAGGCTAATGTTCTTATTTTCCCGAACCTTGACGCAGGAAACATTGCATACAAGATTGTACAGAGACTTGCTAAAGCAGATGCTTACGGACCTATCCTTCAGGGTATTGCAAAGCCGGTTAACGATCTTTCCCGCGGATGCTCCGCAGAAGATATCGTAGGTGTTATCGCAATCACTGTAGTTCAGGCTATGGCTGACTAAGCAGAAGAGTAGTAATGTAGAAACCCCCGTCGGAAACGACGGGGGTATTTTTGTGAGAACGAGACAGGGGGGCGGGCGTGTGACACCATATCCCCATCCCCCCTGTCTCACAGGCAATAAAAAACCCCACCGAATCGGTGGGGCAGTTTATCGAGCTATTTTATGCTTCCTGCTTGATGATCTCTTTTTTGTTATAAGTTCCGCAAGCCTTGCAAACTCTGTGAGGAACTGTTAAAGCTCCGCACTTGCTGCATTTTACTAAAGTAGGAGCAGTCATTTTCCAATTTGCTCTTCTTTTATCGCGTCTTCCTTTAGAAGATTTATTCTTAGGACAAATAGACATCTTTATACACCTCCAATTCTTCACAGATGATATGTTTTATTACATGTTTTCTAAAATCACGTACTTAACGATTATATACAAAATGTAGTGGAATTGTCAACTAAAAAATTGCGTTTTCAGTGAAAATCTTGATTTTTCACCTGTTTTTTAGTATAGTATTGTAGTGTGTGGTGTGAAAGAGGACAAATCATTATAACATAAATCTCAGAGGTGTGGAATGGTCAGAATAGCCTTAGACGGTATGGGCGGAGATAATGCGCCGGTTGAAATTGTAAAAGGTGCCGTAGATGCCGTAAATAAATATGAAAATGTAAGCATTGTGATTCTCGGTGATGAACATCAGATTGCCGAAGAATTGGGACTTCATGATTATCCGAAGGACAAAATCAGTATTTTCCCGACAACGGAAGTAATCGAAATGGCGGAACATCCCGTAAATGCGATTCGTACGAAGAAGGATTCCTCCATCGTGAAAGGCCTTCATCTGGTGAAAGACGGGGAGTGTGATGCATTCCTTTCCGGCGGCAGCACAGGTGCGATTTTAGTCGGCGGCCAGACAATTGTCGGCCGTGTAAAAGGCGTTGAGAGATCCCCGTTGGTTCCCATGTTCCCGACACTGAACGGATTTTCTTTACTGATTGACTGCGGCGCAAATGTGGATTCCAAGCCGAGCCAGCTGGTACAGTATGCGAAGATGGGTACCATTTATAAAAAAGAAATGATGGGCGTAGAGAACCCGACCGTCGGAATCGTAAATATCGGTGCCGAAGAGGAAAAGGGAAATGCGCTTGTGAAAGAAACCTTCCCGTTATTAAAGGCTTGTAAGGATATCAATTTCGTCGGCAGCGTGGAAGCACGCGATATTCCGGAAGGTGTTGTGGATGTCATGGTATGCGATGCATTTGTCGGAAATGTTATCCTGAAATTATATGAAGGAACCGCGTCCGCACTGATGAAAGCCATGAAGAAGGGTATGATGTCTTCGCTTCGCGGTAAAATCGGCGGCGCGCTTGTAAAACCGTCCCTTAAGAAAACGATTGTTGCATATACCGCAGCTGATCAGGGCGGCGCACCGATGCTGGGCTTAAAAGGTCTTGTAGTTAAGATGCATGGAAACTCCACCGCAATTGAGTGCGCTGCAGCAATCAAGCAGTGTTTAAGACTGCATGAGGCAGATATCGTCGGAAAGATTCGTGACAGTATCGCAGCGGATAATACCAAGCCGGAAGAGAATACCAAGCAGGAAGAGAATACCAAACCGGAAGAATAAAGATGTGACAGAGATGTGATACTATATCCCCGTCCCCCTGTCGCAGAAAGAGCAGAAATGGAATTTGAAGTATTAGTCAATTCAATAGTGAGTGTTTTGAATGTTTATCCGAAAGAAATTTCAGAATCAACTACATTTGTAGGTGATTTAGGTGCCGATTCCCTGGATGCATATCAGATTGTTCTGAATGTGGAAGAGGAACTGGGACTTACCTTCGACCCGGAAGAAATCAAGCAGATTAAGACGGTCGGAGATGCACTTGAAATGATTAAGAAAGCGGAAGAGGCAAATGGAAACTGAAGAACTGATTTCATTACTGGAAGAGAGAATCCGATATACCTTTAAGGATTCTTCCCTTGCCGTCAGCGCATTGACGCATCCTTCCTACATGAATGAAAGAAAAATTAATAAATGGGATCATTATCAGCGCTTGGAGTATCTGGGAGATGCAGTCCTGGAGCTGACCATGAGTGAGTATCTCTATTTCGAACATCCGACAATGCCGGAAGGCGAATTGTCGAAACTAAGAGCATCCATGGTTTGCGAACCGGCGCTCGCTTTTTGTGCAAATAAAATTCCGCTTGGGGATTTAATTCTGTTAGGCAAGGGCGAAGATGCAACCGGAGGAAGAAAGAGAGATTCAATTCTTTCGGATGTTTTCGAAGCAGTAATCGGCGCGATTTATTTGGACGGCGGATTTGAAGCCGCAAAAGAGCATATCAATCGTTTTGTTATGGACGGAATCGGAGAAAGAACGCTGTTTGTGGATTCCAAGAGCATTCTTCAGGAAGAAGTCCAGAAAACTCCGGGAAGTTCGATTCGTTATGAACTGACAGGCGAGTCGGGACCGGAACACAATAAGGAATTTACCGTAGCGCTTTATATCAATGATGAAAAAAGAACGGAAGCGACCGGACACAGCAAGAAGCATGCGGAACAGCAGGCAGCTTATAATGTGCTTAAGGAGATGGGCGTTTCCCGAAATATTTAACCGAAAGAAGATTTAAAAAGTATTATGTATTTAAAAAGTATTGAAATACAGGGCTTTAAGTCCTTTGCAAATAAAATAGTTTTTGATTTTGAAAACGGAATTACGGGTATTGTCGGACCGAACGGATCCGGCAAAAGTAATGTTGCCGATGCGGTTCGCTGGGTTTTGGGTGAGCAGCGTATCAAACAGCTTCGTGGTGCAAGCATGCAGGATGTCATTTTCTCCGGAACACAGCTTCGTAAACCGGTGGGCTCCGCATATGTTGCAATTACCCTTGATAATTCCGATCATTCCCTTGCAATCGATTACGAAGAAGTGACCGTTGCAAGACGTCTTTACCGTTCGGGCGAGAGCGAGTATCTCTTAAACGGAACTCCGTGCAGATTAAAAGATGTCAATGAGCTTTTCTATGATACCGGTATCGGAAAAGAAGGCTATTCCATTATCGGACAGGGCCAGATCGACTTAATTCTGTCCAGCAAGCCGGAAGATCGTCGTGAACTTTTTGATGAGGCGGCCGGTATCGTTAAGTTTAAGAGAAGAAAGGTCGAAGCGTCCAAGAAACTGGAAAATGAACGCGCGAACTTAGTGCGTGTCAATGATATCCTTGCGGAATTGGAGCGTCAGATCGGACCGTTGGAAAAGCAGTCCGATAAGGCAAAGGTATATTTAAAAAGAAAAGAAGAACAAAAGAAACTGGATGTTAATATTTTCCTTTTAGAGACCGAAAAACTGCGCACCAGCCTGGAAGAAGTTGAGAAGAAGCGCATTATTGCCGAGAATGATTTAGAGAGTGCAAATCACCGTAATGAAACCTTAAAGGCAGAATACGAAGAGATCGAAGAAATTCTTGTTAATCTCGATACCGGGATTGAAGAAGCGA
>CADANR010000055.1 GCA_902789265.1 uncultured Lachnospiraceae bacterium
GTTTAAGTCTGACAGCAGGGATTTGGAGTTTGATGTAGTTTCGTCCAAAGGAACCGGAGGGTATCAAATATCGGAGTATTTTTCACTTGGCCGTCAGAATTATTATCTGGAAAAAATGAGGCCGTTTTTGGCGTCATGTGAGAACAGCAGAATGTACAAGACACCCGATAAGCCTGATGTTTCCACCAAATTATATATGGACAATTCTTCCGATGCAAAAAGAATTGCCGTAGTTCTTGCAAAGTGTAATGAGATTGTGACGGAAGAGTGGGAGTATCAGCCGGGAGCAGACCTTACAAAAGACGATGTTCTGGGAATTGCTTTCAACTGTTATCCGGAGCTTTCCGATAAAAAGGTCGGTTCCTATTATCTGAATGGAATGGATGATGAAGAAGAAATATATAAAAAGCTTGAGGCGATGCTGATTGCCCGGAAATAAGCCATGGAAGTGCGGACAAACATAAAAATGAATCAGTTTGATTATAATCTGGTATATGAAACGGCGAGAGTCTTTGCAAAAAGGTATTCTGAAGAAATTGAGGTTCAGGATAAGACACAAGTGAGTTAAACCAGAATATATTCCAGAATAGCAGACTAGGTAATTTATTGAAGCGAACATTTATGGCTAATGTTTGTCAAAGGAAATTATAATGAAAAACTATTTTAAAAGATTTTTAATTGCTGTATTACCGATCACGATTCTCGTTCTTTCGGGATGCCATAATAAGCCTCACACCACAAAGGAAGTGGAGGAGTATGTGGCTGCAAACGTCTCGGAAGATTCAGAGCTTATTGACCATTATGAGCAGCAAACCAAAAACAATGGAATTGAATATGTTTATGTTTTTAAATCAAAGAGCAGGGATTTAACGTTTTATGCGTTTTCGACCATACCGGGAAGCAGTCTTACCGGATATAGTTTATCGCAGTATTATGACTTGGGGCGTAAAGATTATTATTTGGAAAAAATGCGACCTGTTCTTTCAGGGTGCAAAAACAGCGAAATGAGTCTGAAACCTGACAGCGAAATCGTTTTCACAAAACTTTATTTACAGGATGAAGCAGATGCGAAATATCTTGCGACAGTTCTTTCGCAATGTAACGATATTGTAAAAGAAGAGTTTATATATCAACCCGGTGCCGACTTGACCCAAAAAGATGTTTTGGGCATATTTTTTACTGTTTATTCTTCCACAGATAAGAAAGAGAAAATGGGTTATTATTATCTTAACGGTAAAGATGATGAAGATGCCGTGTATCAGGAACTTATGAAACTGCTGTGATGCATGGGGACGGGGTTTTGTAACCATAATTTACGACAAGGGGGAATAATAAATGTTTAAAGCCGATTATAAAGAACTCACGCTGTCTTTTAACGAATTTCATGTTTTTTCAATCAAGGATATGCCGGAATACGGAGAATACTGTCTGGTTGAACTGAAAACAGGAGATTATACGGCAGGGGAATGGATACCGACCGGGAACGGGCGCAACACAGAAGGATATTTTTTGCGCGGAACCGCAGACACCGTAGATTCAAAAGATGTGGTCAGATGGCACTCTTTAAGCCGCTATGATCTTACGGCCTGCCTTGAAGATGAAGAGATCGGCTGGATAAATATCGGACGCAAAGATGAGGGCGATAATAATGTTCAGTTTGATAAATTTAAGTCATTTGCGGACAAAAAGAACCCCAAAGATGAGCAGTTCTGTCTTTTGATTATGAAGGACGGTACTCTGGCGGCAGGCAGATGGAACGAGTGGATGAACGGAGCCGGAGGGTCCTTTATCTATTCATCGGCGCTTGCTAGTCACAGATGGGATAAAGTATGGGCGTGGACTGCGCTTAGTACGGATGAGTTTTTCGAGATGGAGCTGGAACGGGAGAGAGAAAAAAAGCGCGAAAAGAAGCTGAATAAGAACCCATCCTTGGATCCTGAGCTTTTTAAATACGGAAAAGATATCAATGTATATTATGAAAAAGCTTTGGAAAAACTTAAGGAAGAATTTTATTGGGCAACTCTGTCGATGATGAAAAAGAAAACTCCTGTCTGGGAGATTGCTCGTCTTCATGGCAAATATGTTTTTGGTCAGATCAGCAAAAGTTATTATGACAATTCGAAGATAGTGACTCCATGGACAGAGGGCAACACTTCGGAAGAGTTTATTGATTTTCTTTGCAAGTATACCCGCGACACAGTGGAACACTCGAATCCGGAAGAAAAATTCAAGTTTGGCACGGACATAAACGTGTATCTGGAAAAAGCCTTCAATAATGTAAAGAAGGATTATCGATGGCTTGACAAAAAAATGCTCGAAAAGACCTGGCAGTACGATATAAGGAAGATAGACGGAGACCTTGAATTTGTAAGACGGTATTGGACTGAAGGCGAGTTTTCGGTGTACAACGTAGAAAGCGCGGAACGTTTTATAGAGACTGTTGAATACGACTATCAAAGTGCTGCTCTCCAAGCCAATAAAACAGTGGCAAGTTATGAACCTTCATTCGGTCATATCAGCCTCCACGGTTGGAATCTTGAGAGGTATGTTTTTTATAAATTGCAGTCAGGCGATTACAAAGTCAGCGTAACTGCCGGTGACCGCACGACAGGAGGCAGCAGGGAGTTTTTCATCACACCGTACTGCTTTGAGGCAAAGACATATGAGGAATTTCTGAACCGCTATCTGGAAATCGTTCCGGACTTCTCATTCGGACTTGGCAAAAAGGAACTTCTGCCTGACAAAAAACTTCAACAATTCCTAGGGTATTGAAGTTTTTGAGGAATTTTTTCGGACACTTGGAGAAGATTGGATTGAATACCGGAAGGTTTACACTTGCGGAGCGTGAAAACTGCTATAAAATGATGTTGCTTACCGGATCAAAGAAAGAGGAGACGCTGCGATTTTATGCACGGATAAGAGAAAGGAGCAGTTTATGGATTTTTATGAAGTTATTAATTGCAGAAGAACAATCAGAGATTTTGAAAAAGAAGAAATACCGGAGGAAATTATCGTAAAAATAATAGCTGCTGCGCTCAAGGCTCCGACCAACGATCACATGCGTGACTGGCACTACATCATTATCCGTAATAAAGAGGTTGCGGCTTCGCTTCTGGACATCGTGCCGAAGGGGATTTCCGATGAGGATATGGATCAATTGATCAGGGATTGGAATCTGAATGATTCGCTCCAGCAGGAGTGCTACAGGAATGCGGTTCCGAAACAGTATCGAATGCTGTTTGATGCATCTGCCATCATAGTTCCTCTGCTTAAGGAAAAAACGGATATTTTACATCCGGAAAATATCTCGCATCTGAATGGTTTTGCGTCCATTTGGTGCAGTATAGAAAATATCTTTTTGGCGGCCACTGCGGAAGGATACGGGTGTAATTTGCGGATTCCGCTCGGTAATGAGGGAGAACATGCGAAGAAGGTTCTGGGGATTCCGGATGATTATTTTATGCCGTGTTTTATCGGGATTGGAAAGCCCCAAAGTGGAATTGAACCGGTTATGCAAAAAGAGATTCATGTAAGGGACAGAATTCACTGGGAAAAATTCTGAGAAGGAGATGACTGCAGATGGCATCAAGCAAAGAGTACCTGGATTTCATATTAGAGCAGCTCTCTGAGCTGGAGGAAATAACCTATCGTCAGATGATGGGAGAATATATTTTGTACTACAGAGGTAAGGTGATTGGCGGCATCTATGATGATCGTTTTTTGGTAAAACAGACCAAATCCGCACTGGCGATGATGCCTGATGCGGATTTGGAGTTACCGTATGAAGGCGCAAAAGAAATGCTCCTCGTAGATGAAGTGGAGAATAAGGAATTTTTGAAAGCCCTGATTGAGGCTATGTATGGAGAATTACCTGCTCCTAAGAAAAAGAAGTAGAAGATAAAATGAAGAAAAGGACTAAGGAGACGACAGACAGTGTTTATTTATGAAGTCACGGATGACAGGAAAAAATATCTGGACCTCCTTCTTCTTGCAGACGAGCAGGAAGACATGATTGATTTATATCTGGAGAAAGGCACCATGTTTGTGCTTGATGATGAAGGCGTCAAGGGGGAGTGTGTTGTTACGGATGAGGGTGACGGAATACTTGAAATTAAAAATATTGCTACTTTACCGGATGCACACGGCAAGGGCTACGGCAGAGCACTGATTGAGTTTGTGATTTCAAAATACAGCGATACATACAACATCTTACAGGTGGGAACGGGCGACAGTCCGCTTACCGTACCGTTCTATGAAAAATGCGGGTTTAAGAGGCATCACGTGGTGAAGAATTTTTTCACCGAACATTATGATCATCCGATTTATGAGGAAGGGGTTTTGCTGGTGGATATGATTTATCTTCGCAGAGATTTTAGGAAAGAAGAATTCATCGAGCTGGACGAATCATATCTTCCTAAAATGGCAGAGCTTTACAGAGATTCCTTTAAGGGGGAGCCGTGGAATGATGACTGGAGTGATGATTTGCAGTTGAGTGAATACATCAAAGAGATTTCCGGCGCATATCACTGCCTGAATTACGGACTTATCATTGACGGAAATTTAGTTGCCATGTCTCTTGGAATGGTACGCCACTGGTGGGAAGGAACCAATTACAATATCGAGGAATTCTGTGTGGCACCGGAGTTTCAGGGAAAGGGATTAGGCACGCGTTTTATGGGCCTGATTGAAGAAGATATTAGGAAGAAGGGTTGTGTCGGAATTTTTCTCCAGACGGACAGCGATAAGCCGTCGTTTCGGTTTTATCATAAACTTGGATTTAAAGATCTCGGGGAGCATGTGAGTTTATATAAGAGCCTGAAGGAGTGAAAGAAGATGATTGAATATGGATTAGCAACGAAAGATGATATTGATGAACTGATTCGTTTAAGGATTGATTATATGAAAGATGATTTCGGCAGTGTGTCGGAGGAAGAAAGAGCCGGGATGGAAAAACAGCTGCCGGATTATTTTGTGAGAAAACTCGGCAGTGAACTGATTGCGTTTGTGGCAAGGGACAAAGGTAAAATCGTGTCGGTTGCATATCTTCATATCATCGAGATGCCTGCAAATTCCATTCTTTTAAACGGTCTTTACGGAGATGTTTTAAGTGTTTATACGATGCCGGAATACCGCGGCCGCGGCCTTTGTACGGCGCTTATGAAGAATCTTGTTGAGTATGGAAAAAATGCCGGCCTCGGACGGATTGACTTAAAAGCCACGAATGAAGGGTATCCGATTTATGAAAAAATCGGCTTTAAAGAACCGGTGCAAAGATACCGTGAAATGAAATATGAGTTTTGAATCATAAGGGCAAAAAAATGACCCACTAACCCCGTTTTTAGAAAGTATAATCAGCGAAAGTGCGAGATGCCGATCGGCGTCTGGGAATGTATTGATATGGAGCTATTCCTGGAATAAACGGTGTGAATGAAGGAAAGAAGGTCTAAAATGCATTTTGTTGAGGCAAAGGGAATTCTGACCGCCAACAGCGGACAGTGCGGTATGAATATCTATCGCGGCTGCAGTCACGGATGTATTTACTGTGATAGCAGGAGTAAATGTTATCATTTTACACATGCGTTTGAAGATATCGAAGTGAAGCAGAATGCACCGGAACTTTTGGAAAAGGCGCTTCGTTCAAAACGGAAAAAATGCATGATCGGAACCGGTGCGATGTCCGACCCGTACATGCACATAGAAGAGGAACTCCGGCTTACAAGGAAGTGCCTGGAGATTATAAAACAGTACGGTTTCGGCGTGGCAATCCAGACAAAATCGGACAGAATCCTTCGGGATATCGAATTGCTTGACGAGATAAACAAATCTGCAAAATGTGTGGTGCAGATGACACTCACGACATACGATGATGAGCTTTGTAAAATCATAGAGCCTAATGTCTGCAATACAAAACGCAGGATAGAAGTGCTGGAAGAAATGCAAAAGCGTGGGATTCCGACCGTAGTCTGGCTGACTCCTGTTTTGCCTTTTATCAATGATACGAAAGAAAATATTACGTCAATTTTAAACGAATGTGTCCGCGTCGGGGTAAAAGGCATCATCGATTTCGGAATGGGTCTTACGCTTCGTGACGGAGACCGGGAGTATTATTATGCGGCACTTGATAAGCATTTTCCGGGGATGAAGGAACGTTACATTAAGACGTACCGCAATGCGTATGAATTGCCGAGTCCGAATGCAAAGGAACTGACAGAGATTTTTCAACGAATTTGCAGGGAAAACGGTATTCTGTCAGGCTCGGATGAATGCTTTCGGTATATGAGCGAACTTCCGGAAAAATATCAGCAGCTGAGTCTGTTTGATTAACAGGGTTTCTTTTATGGTATAATGTACCATATTGTTACCTGTAAATATGGTTTTGCTGAAAAAATTCATGCAAAACAGATTTGTAAAAGCAGCAATGGATGGACTTAAGCCGTGTATTACGGGTATTATTTTATCCACGGGAATCATGATGATAGCCGGGAATGCGGGACTGCTTCCGGGGGAGTCCGTAAATATTCCCGCTCTTTGTCTGACAGCCGCTCTGTCGGCAGTTTATTTCGGTTCCGGGGCAATCATTAAAAAAAGAATTTCACCGATAGCACTCATTATTATTTCAGCACTGGCCGGTGTGATAGTGTACGGAAACCGTTTTAGTGTTTAGGAGTCAGGAGTATTATTAAGGACTGGGCGTGTTTGTTTTCAAAAAGCGGAAGCTTTCAATAAGAAGCGGAGAATCATACATGAAGAACAATCTCGGAAAAAGAATTGCAATGTCCGCATTTGGCGTAATGATTTGTGCCGTAAGTGTCGGAATATTTAAAATTGCGGCACTCGGCGTTGACCCGTTCCAGTCTTTTATGGCAGGTCTGGATTCGCTTATACCGATTAAGTTCGGTACACTGTATGTCATTACAAATGCAGTACTTTTGTTGTTTGCTCTGATTTTTGACAGGCATTATATCGGAATTGCAACATTTATCAATCTTTTTTTGCTGGGATATATCACGCAGTTTACTTACGATTTTTTAAAGACGGTAATAGTGAATCCCTCAATTCCTGTACGAATTGCATGTCTGGTAACCGGTGTTGTCATCATATGTTTCGGTTCGGCATTTTATATGACTGCGGATCTCGGTGTTTCCACATACGATGCGATTGCGCTTATTATCGTGAATACGTGGAAAAAAGGAAAATTTCAGTATGTAAGAATCATAACGGATCTGGTATGTGTAACGGCCGGGTGTATTTTATTTATGGTTTCGGGCGGGGAATTCAAGCAGATTCCGACCATAGTCGGAATCGGAACCATTATAACCGCCTTTTTTATGGGGCCGTTAATTGAGTTTTTTAACATACATATAGCAAGACCGTTTTTGAAAGGAAGAAAGGAAGGCGGACCGCGAAAACATACCTAATGGCATGTTTTTTTGGGTAAAATCCGGAACCCCTGCAACGAAAATGAATAAAAAAAAATCATCCCGCAGGCGGAAGGGTATCGTGAGAGGAAAACTTTATATAATCTCTATCATATTCTGAATCATTTCAATTTATTCGGAGATTCCTACTACGATGATGCGGTAAGAAGCATTCGCCGTTATGCGGACTGAGCCGGATGGCAGATTCTGAAGGACACAGAAAAAAAGAGTAACTGAAAGAAGGAGGAAACATGAGATATTTTTTGGAAAATGACCGGATAAAAGTTGAGATTGATTCGTTCGGTGCAGAAGTAAAATCGGTAATTAACAAGAACAACATGAGAGAATATATGTGGTACGGAAATCCCAAATATTGGGGACGAACCTCTCCGGTGCTGTTTCCTTTTGTCGGCAGTCTGAAGGATAAGAAGTACATATGGAAAGGGAAAGAATATCCGATGGGACAGCACGGATTTGCAAGGGATAACGAATTTGAACCGGTAAGCCAAACGGATGACGAGATATGGTTTCAGTTTAAATCAAATCCGGAAACACTTAAGAAATATCCGTTTGAATTTGTTCTCAAAATCGGTTACAAGCTGGAGAAAAGTACGGAAACCGATGATGTAAAAGTAATGTGGAATGTTTATAATCCTGCCGGTGAGCCGATGTATTTTTCCATTGGAGCCCATCCCGCATTTTTATGTCCCGTGCACGGCTTTTCAAAGGACAGGGCGGGCTGCAAGGACGGATATAAAATCTATTTTGAAGGAACGGATGTGATCTGTCATCACGGAAATGACGTGGGAAAAGGACTTGCCTTACGTGAAAATATAGAAATGCCTTTGGATGACGGTTATGTAACGATTACCACGGATTTCTTTGACCGTTGTACTTATATGATAGAAGGCGGTCAGACGAAATGTGTCGGAATTGCGGATGAAGAGAAGAGACATATCGTGGATGTATGTTTTGACACACCGCTTTTTGCCATCTGGTCTCCGGAGAAGAAAAATGCACCGTTTATCTGTATAGAGCCGTGGTACGGAAGATGTGACGCCGTTGATTTTGAAGGAGATTTAAGTCAGAGAGAATTTACCAATACACTGGATGGCGGCAAGACATTTGAAGGCGGATATACCATGAAATTTTACGAATACTACTGGTGAACAATGGGCAAACCCCAAAACCCTGTATTTTAGGGTTTGCCCCGGTCCGAAATTCAATTTTCCCAATAATCCGATGCATAGGCATCGGAAAAATGCCAGATGCGGTCGCCGTATCCGCTTAAGTCAATCTGTTCCCAATTTCCGCTTTTGGTTTCAATGTACCAGTTTCCGTTTTCATATTCCATCCAGCCGGAGTCTTCATAATTGGAGGAAATCCCCTCGTACCAGTATTGCCAGAGGGACGGATCCATATCCGTATTGAACCAGACATAGCAGTCGGAGTCGGCATCATAGTAGCTTTCGTCATAATCGCTCCAGGTCAGATTTAAATCATAATCCAAGGAATCGCTGATTACCATCCCGTCTTCGGAAGATTTTAAATACAGCTCATGACCGAAAATATCCACGTTGCTTATATAATCCGGAACTGAAACGTCCGGCTGGGTTGCGGAAGTCGTTTGCTGTGTCGTTTGCTGTGTTGTCTGTTGTACTGTATTTGTCCGGTTATTTTGGGCATAGTTCAGCATTTTCCTGATTTTTAATAAAGGACCAAACACAGCGCCAATCGTGGAGTAGAAGAGTACCGGCAAAATGTATATTCCGCCGATAATTGCAAGCGTAATGATTAGTGTCTTCCGGTTTCTTTTCACAGGGATTGCCGGGTTACTGCCTGATGTATAGAGGGAGTCGGCTGAAGTAACATCGGCTCTTTCATCCAGAATCGCGTCAATAGTCATATTGGCACCGCAGTGAGGACAGGCCATGGTTTCAGTGTCGTCCGTTAAATCTCTTACCTGCGTGGTATCACAGTATTCACAGTGCATGGGAACATTTTCATATTTTTGGTTATTCTTCAGAATCAGGTTGTCATAGCGGTTACCCTGCTCATCATAATAACCTTTCTGATATGTCGTATTCGTGCTTTCATCATTCCAGGCAACCGGATAGAAAATGTAATCATGTTTCCTGCATTGGTAGGTAGAAGTCGGATGGGTACTTCCGTAGCGGTAGTTCGAAGGCTGATGGGATCTGGTCCTTAACGGCTGTGTCTTCCGGTATGTGCTGCTTCCGGATGACGAAGAACGACTCGACCGGTAGGAGGAACTGTGGGAAGATGAACTGTGGGAACGGCTCGACGAAGAATGGCTCCGGGAACTGCTCCTCGAGCTTGAATGCGAACTGCGTGACGAACTGTGACTGGAACGTGAATGACCGCTGGGTGGCATTTTTTACTCCTTTAATTGCTGAAAAAAATATCGGTTTGCCTGTGAAAATATACAGGTGTGAAATAAATAAAATCACTATTATTTAACCACAAATTGCACATGCTGTCATCCCCAAAAACCGTACCAATCGAAAAGATATAACCGAACAGTTTGTGACAGAAAAGTATTCAGACAGGAATATGCAAAAAAAACTTGAAAAGAATTTTTAATTCGTTTAGCCTTTTCTTAGGACGTCCGAATGATTAATACAAGGAAGAAAATATTGAGATCATTGCATGGATGACCGTAAATGGTTCTTACACTGATACGGAGCACGTGAAGTTCAAGACACTTCCGGCTGTGAAGGTTGCAAGCTGTATCATTAAGGGTAGTTATGATCAGATGGGTGAAGTATATGCCACAGTAGCAGCATGGATCAAGGCAAACGGATATAAGATGAACGGACATATGTTCAACATCTATCATGTGAGTCCGGCACAGACACAGAATCCAGATGAATATGTGACGGAGGCTTGTTTCCCGGTGGAGTAAATTCTATCTATGCCAAGGGGTTTAATTGCTCCTTGGCACATTATCGAGAGGAGCGCATAGTAATGGAATACATTCAGGTGACAAAAGATAATATCGATGAAGAACATATTTGCTGCGCTATTTCCAACAACAAGGATGTGCAGGTCTCTTCAAAGAAAGCATGGCTTGCGGATAGGCTTGATGAGGGGCTTGTTTTTCTGAAGAGCGTGGAGCGCGGTAAGTGCTTTATCGAATATATCCCAGCGGAAAACGCATGGGTTCCGATCAAGGCCGATGGGTATATGTATATTGACTGCCTGTGGGTGTCCGGGTCTTTCAAAGGGCATGGGTATTCCACGGATCTTCTTGCGGCCTGCATCGAGGATAGTAAGGAAAAGGGTAAAAAAGGGCTTTGTATTCTTTGCTCTTCAAAGAAGAAGCCGTTCCTGGCTGATCCGAAGTTTCTGAAATACAAGGGATTTGTCGTGGGTGATGAAGCTGATAATGGTATCCAGCTTTGGTATCTACCATTTGATAAAAAAGCGGAGACACCGGTATTTAAAGAATGTGCAAGGCATCCGCATATAGACGAGACGGGATATGTTCTGTACTACACGAGCCAATGTCCGTTCAATGCAAAATATGTTCCGGTTTTAGAGCAAACAGCTAAAGAGAACGGTATTCCGTTTCGGGCGATTCATATTGAGAGCAGGGATGAAGCACGGAATGCCCCGACACCTATTACGAATTATGCTTTGTTCCATGATGGGGAGTATGTTACAAATGAGCAGATGAATGATACGAAGTTTTTGAAACTTGTTGGAAAGTGATATTCGATAAAATCGGAAGTTACGGAAATTTAATCTTACATGAATAATAACAGATAGTTAACGTTACCACTTTGGATGAAAACGAATTTTCGGTAACGTTAACTTGCCTCATAGAAAAGAAACTTGCGATATAACGTGATAAGACAAATTAGGATTTATAGAGGAGAAGGGGACTTGATCTCTTAGTTTAGAAAATCAGAAAAACGAATATCTTTAATAATATAATTTCAACGAAAAAACAGATTGCTTAACGTTATACGGAATAAGGGAAAGGAGTTTATATGTCAAAATTATATAGATTCGTATGTCCTCAATGCGGTGCATA
>CADANR010000056.1 GCA_902789265.1 uncultured Lachnospiraceae bacterium
TGTTAGCATATTGGCTGCCTTTTCATAATCGCTGAAATACGCTCTTCCCAAATCAGAATTTTGCAGAATTTCTATGCAGCTATCAGTATATTTCATATTCGCAAGTTGAATATGTATATCCTTTTTCCACTTACGCTCTTCACACATGAAACTTTACCTCCGGCACCTTCGTCAAAACTACAGAAACTATCTATAATATAGAATCTCACATCTCTAATTATCAATCTATCAGTTTCTATTACCACGTCGCTCACCTAAAGTTACGCATATCAAGCGCTTTGTAAAAATGCGGATCCTATTCGCCGCATTCTGAAACAAAAGGAGCGCTTAAATCATAATCCGATATTTCGGAAATGGGTACGGGCAGTTTAAGACCGATTTTTGAATCCTTGTAGTTTATTTGTTTTGAATGAGCATCGTTGCCGCTTCTGTCCACAGAATATAACTGTATCGTATCATTTTGTAATGAAATAAAAGCGTGACCAAAACCTGCAGGAATCCCTGATTGGATACTCCTCCCAAAAGGGAAACAAAAAACTCTTTTGCAGTATCCAAATCATTCACATACATTGCAACATGCTCTATTTTCATCTTTTCTTACCCGCATTTATAAAACGCCAATCTAAACATAACAAATCATTTGTAAATCATACGGTTCATCTTCTGCAATTTCCTTTATCGGACAATCTGCGAGTTCAGCTCCCATAGCTTTATAAAAAGCAATAGTTTCTTCAGATGAACATGCAGAAATATACAAGGCCTCTGCTCCTGCCTTCCTTGCTTCTTCTTTCCCTGAATCAAACAACTTTCTTCCAATTCCCTGTCCTCTGCAGGCAGCCGATACTTGCATCAAATCCAAAATCATATATGATTCAATCAATTCCTTTTTTAACCCAATGAATCCAACCACTTCATCATTTTCAATTGCAAGATATGTAACATAATCATCACCGCTGATATCCTTTGCAACAGAACGTCTCTTTTCCATATTCCAATCTTCTGTATAAACACAGTCCTCAAGAATATATTCTCCACCCAGTTTACGATATACTTTTTTTACATCCTGTTTTCTTGGATAATTGTCCAATGAATCCTGTTTAAAGTTTTCTGCTGATAATAATTCGATCCTGATCAATTTTTCTCTGCTCCTATCTCATGTATACCTTACAAAAATGCCGCAAATGCTTCTCGATGTATTCCATGCATTCTTTCTCACACTGCGGCTGTCTGTCCGATCTTGCAATCTGCAGAACAGCCGGTGCGGTAAGTTCTACTGCAAGCAGCTTCGGATCATCCTTTACGACTATCCCCTCATCCATCATTCCCTTGATAATCTTTGCAAACATCCTCTGTATTCCATCCAGCTGATGCCTGGTTGTAACCTCAGAAATCCTTTCATTCCTGAACTGCTCTTGCACAAGAAGCATCCGCGTCTTGCGGATTATGGGATCCCGCATTGTGAATGAGATCCTTTCCATAGTCACCTTTATAAACTCCTCCCGGCTCTCAGGCACCTTCCCGATGTTTTTCTCAGATCCAAACAATACCTCATACCGCTCTTCCGCAGAATCAATCAACGCATTCAGAATGTCCTCTTTGCCCTTATAGTGCTTATATAGCGATGGAGCTTTGATCCCGACAATATTTGCAATCTGCTCCACGCTTGTTCCATCGTATCCATTCTCTGCAAATAACGTTAAAGCCGCATCCAGTATTTTTTCTTTGGTAGACATGACTCCCTCCCTTTTTGCTAATAATCATTAGCTAAATTATAGCTAACATTCATTAGCCAGTCAAGTTTTTCTCTGAAAAGAAAAAAGAGCGAAGAGGCAATACTGCAACTTCTTCGCTCTTTTCATTTTCGTACAGTAAAAAAACAGCTCTGAAACTATATCATCTGAAAATGCCTCATCGCATCCTCAATCGCTTTCACCTTCTCCTCCGGGCATCCTGGTTGTCTACTATCAGGAGACTTCGGTTTATTATAGTTCTCCCTCTCAATAATTCCATGCTTCTGTTTCACTTGAGCTATATTCAGATTTGTAACATGGAAGCCGTACTTCTCTCGCACCCATTCCTCTATCTCTCTGTATGTCGCTTTTGCTTCCACACTGGTCAAGTCCAACTCGTCCATATCGACTTTCACTTCAACATGGTGTTTAGCCTCGGAAAGTTTGGACAAAAGAGCTACCGTCTCGACTTTTGTTTACTTGAGCAACCGAATATCATAATATCCTCTACTGCCGCATGTGCGACTTAAGTATATTACTTCTTATGGATTACCGTATTTATACCGATTGGCTTAAACCCGACACAGAGTGCCGTTTTCTGTGAACCTGTATTCGTTTCAGCATGAGCCCATACAGGTCTTCTGCCCTGCCGCATGATTTCCTCACACATCTTGTATGCCAGATAGGATGCCAGACCATGGTGTCTGTGCGTTTCAGCTGTCTCAACACCAATATCCACTTCCTCCGGACTGACCGCACTTGAAAACGCCACGGCTGCAAAACTGCCATCTTCCTTACTTCTGGCCATAAATCCAACTCCGTTCCGCAAAAACACATCTCTGTCTTTCCATGAAAAAGATGGCGTGATCCTTCCCTGAATGACACCTATATTGTCTGCAGTTATACGTTCAATAACAAAGCAGGCATCAAGTTTCGGTTGCTTTTCAAGGATTCCGCTATGAGTGTATTCAATCCTTTTATCAAATCGTAGCATGTCTATGCCTGAATAATAGTCGGAAACAAACTTCGAATCTGTAATTAGTAAAAAACTTCGCTCCGTATCAGACACCAAAAAACTTCGATATACTTCTTCAAGAACATCTGCGCTCACATCCCCGGAGATATACGCAAAGCCGCAATAATGCCAAAACAGTACACAGCCTTTGCCATCAACATAAATATCTCCATCCTGAGTCCCGGTCGCAATTGATAAAGGATAAACCCGGTTAGCCGGGCATTCGTTAGCACATTTAATATATTCTTTGTATCTGATTCTATCAACTTTATTCAACGAAATACACCTCTATATAATCTCGCTCATTTATTAACCTTCTCGAATCGCACGCGGATAAGAAAACATAAGACATGTCCCCCTTTCCAAAGCCTCACGAAAACTCGAGTAACAATTACTTCATATTTAATCTGCAAAAATATCCCTTTAAAACTTGCTTTTTTAAGCATATTTAATTATATATTTCAGTTGTTCCCCGGTACGATATGTATAGCAACCACAACTTGAATTCTGTCTATTTGCACTTTTTGTTGACCATTTTCTGTGTCTCTATCAAAACTATAAAACTTCGTAAAGTACGTAAATTCAAGCATTTCTACGATTTCGTATGAGTTAGCAAAATAACCGTCTCGACATGTGTCGTTCCGGGGAACATGTCCACCATACAAAGTCTTGTCGGCACATACCCATTTTCCAAAAACACTTCCAGATCACGCGCTAAAGAAGTCGGTTTACAGGATACATAGACCATTCTCTCCACACCGTAGCTAAGAATCTTGGGCAGTGCCTTCGGGTGAATTCCGTCACGCGGAGGATCAAGAACAATCAAATCCGGCTTATCCCTTAATTCATCCAATACTTTCAGTACATCCCCTGCGATAAAATCGCAGTTCCTGAGCCCGTTTTGTGCCGCATTTTCTTTGGCGGAATCCACTGCTTCTTCCACAATCTCCACTCCCACCACCTTGTCAGCAACCGGTGCCAGAAGCTGTGCGATTGTGCCGGTTCCGGAATAAAGGTCGTATATGGTACCGGTATGCTCTTCTTTCAGCAGAAAGTCTCTTACCTTACTATACAGTACTTCCGCGCCGAGACTGTTCGTCTGGAAGAAGGAAAACTGCGATATTCGAAACTGCAATCCCAACAACTCTTCACGAATATATGCTCTTCCGTAAAGCACTTCACTGCCTTCATCCTTCACGGTATCGGCAACGGAATCGTTGACGGTATGAACGATTCCGGTAAGCGTCCCGGAAAGTTGCAGGTTCTTAAGCCCGCTTACGAAACCTTCCAGTAGTGTCGCCACAGGGACTGTCCCCCTGGTGACATTTAAAGAAGACGTTGTCACAAGCGCCACCAAAATCTCCCCGTATTTCTTGCTCTTGCGAATAAGCAAATGCCGTAAATACCCGATATGCTGCGTTTTATGGAAATACGGAATATCATATTTACTGAAATAATCAAGGATAAATGCAAGTATTTTCCGGTAGTCTTCATCCACAATCCTGCAGTCCGTTACCGGGACGATATCGTACATGCTGCCCTTTTTATGAAGACCAAGCGCTAAGGGACCATCCTTATACTCATCCCCAAATGTGAATTCCATCTTATTGCGATATCCCTCATAGATCGGGCTGCCGTTGATTCCCTCGTAGATTTCTTCCAAAGATATTCCACCGGCATTAAGTACCGGACGGAGCAGGTCTTTGACCTGATTTTCCTTTAATTTAAGCTGTTCTTCATAGGGCAGGGTACGATAACAACAGCCGCCGCAGATCCCGGAATGCGGGCAGTCAGATAAAATCTCCGTCGGACTTTTTTCGAGTACTTCCAGAAGAATCCCTTCCGGGCTTCCGTGGTGCATCTTTTTGATACGCATTTTCACCTTCTGTCCGGGTAAAACGCCTTTTGTACGCACCATGTATTCCTTCTTGGATTCATCCGACTCCGATACAGAGACCAATACCTTTCCCTTATTCGGAAAGTCAAGTTCTGTTCCTATTCCTGTTACAATATCGCCCTTTTTCATGCATACTCCTCTTTGTTTCCAAAATGTCACCACCGGGACTGTCCCCGTGGTGACATTTTTAGTTATGTCAACCATTGTCACCAGAGGGACTGTCCCCGTGGTCCCATCCTGCTCATAAAATAAGCCCCGAATTCCTTCGGGGCTTATTTTTGCAATATAAATTAAATATTAATCTTCTTTTTTCTCAACGATAGCATCTTCATCATCGAAGAAATCATCATCAAAATCATCATCAAAATCATCATCGAAATCTTCGAGATAATCAGGAGTCAAATAACGATATACAAGATATGCAATTCCTGCTACGGCTGCAACAGCACCGATGATTGCAAGAATCGTAATGATAATCTGTTTACGCTTTCTTTCTTCTTCAGCTTCTTTTTCTCTCTGTTTCTTGTAAACGATGTCATCGAGATGAGTTGCTGTCAGAACATCTTCCCAACTTTTAATCTTCTTTAATGCTTCAAACATAACTACGATCCTCCTTATATTTGCTTACATATCGTACTTATTTGAATTTCGAATCTTTTCGAAATAGTACCCCACTACTAAACTATATCACATTCCGTAAAAAATGGCTACATTTTTTTATTTTCCGTGCAATTTTACAGTGTAATCTTGCCGATCATCTGGGTTAAGTTATCGGCAATCACCTTTAATGTCTCTGCCTGACGCTCCACATCATTGATGGCATCATTAACCTTAGTCGCATTGGCAAGCGTTTCTTCAGTACTTGCCGCATTTTCCTGCGCAATGGAAGTAAGGTTATGTACGACATCAATCACACGCTCACGGGCTTCATTTAAGCTCTTTGTCTTATCCGCAATAAGCTCGATACTTTCGATGGAAGCATCGATGTCTTCCTTAACCAGACGGAATGCTTTCTCGGTTTCGCCCACATCGCGGTTCTGGGCATCGATGATTTCTTTCACATCATCCATAATCGCAACGGATTTCGCGGATTCTTCGGAAAGATTCTCGATAATCTTTTCAATTTCATTTGCGCTTCTGTTGGACTGTTCCGCAAGTTTCTGAATTTCACTTGCAACTACTGCAAATCCACGTCCTGCCTCACCGGCACGGGCTGCTTCAATGGAAGCGTTCAAACTAAGCAAGTTCGTTTGTTCCGCAATACCGGTAATCATTTCAACCGCATTCCGGATCTCTGCAACGGATGCATTGGTTGCATTGGTCTGTTCGTAAATCGTCTCCACGCTGGCACGTGTACGATTGTTAATTTCACTCAGTTTATTAAGAATTGCAATCGCCTGGCTTCCGGCCTGATCCATATCAGCCGCATTCGCACGAAGGGACTGAACTTCTCTTGTGGTCTCCTGGACCATGTCTCCCATGATGGCTACGTTATCCATTGCGGTCTGGGATTCACCCGCCTGCGAAGAAGCACCATCGGAGATTTCGGAAATCGCCTTTTCTACCTGTCCTACACTCTCGGAAGAATTTACCGCACCGATTGTCATATCGCCGGATGCGTCGTAAAGTGTCTTGATTGCTTCTCCGAGTTCATTGGAAATATTGTGAAGCTGGTCGGTTAGTTCAAGAACGGATCTTGACATTCCGCCACACTCATCAGCCTTGGATGTGTACTTATCAAGCGCTCTGTTTTTACGGAAATCAAGTTTTGCCAGTTTCTGAATCGAAAAATTGATGATGGTAATCGGACTCATCATCTTTGCAATCAGCATAATTGCAATTGCCAAAACTACCGCAATAACGCCAAGACAAACTAAAATCGACCGGAGGAGATTTTTGGTTGTAATATTCTGAACTTCCGCTTTATCGGCAGTTACAACCACAACAAAATCGCCTTCATCGGAAATATAATAAGTAAGGACTTTCTTTGTACCCTGATAAACCGTTTCGAGATAAGCGGGAGTCGGTCTTGCACCGCGCTGCAAATCCTGACAGATTCCTTTGACGGTTTCATTTTCAACAGCCTTTCCGATTCGGTCCGCCGAAGGATGATAAAGGATTTTCGCGTCTTTAGAAACCACGTAGCAGTAACTGGAATCGAATTCACGGATATCTACGCTTGAGACAATTGCTTTTAAATTCTCAGACTCCAGAACAGATTCTCCGTGAATTCCCTTTGCTGCCTCAACGCTTTCACCGGCCAGAATTGCGACATCAATCATATAATCTTTTATAACATCCGATGTGATGCCAACCTGTTTCGGAATGAAAATGCCGCCCATAACAGCAGATATTATGAGAACCGACACAATCACGATGGTAACCGCTTTTCCGCGTAAGGATTTAAAAAGCCTCATTCCCTTACCCCCTAAAGTACAAAACTACTGATTCTTACCGCAACATTTCTTATATTTCTTTCCACTGCCGCAAGGACAGGGATCGTTCGGATAAATTCTTTCACCCTTGATAATCGTGGTTGAGGATTTCTGTCTCTTGTAAAGCTCTTTTCTGGTCTCCTCGTCAAAAATAGGTTCCCACTCCTCTAAACCGTAAAGCCAGTCAGCTTCTGCGCCGACCATGTTCATATAAAGTTTCTCTTTATCGAATTTCAGGGAAACTTCCGTATCGGATTCCATTGTCTCAATCGGGTTCGGCTCAACCAAAGACTCCTGGATTCCGTCTAAGAAACCTGTCATGAAAGAAATTGTGGTATTGTATTTTTCCGCAAGTTCCTTTACGGTACCCTTCACTTCTTCATCGGGATTCTTCAAAAGCTCCTTGTAAATTTCCTTTTCTTTCAGGAAATATGCCTGCCAAAGCTTGGACATCTTTACTTTGTCCGGTTCCTGATATGCTTTTTTTCTCCATGCATCCAATAAAGCCATTTTCTTTTTTCTCCGTTTCTTTGTATTTCTAAGTTTGGTTCTATATAAAAATACTCGGTATTGTGTTTTGCATGTCGGCAATACACAATATCAAGTATCATTATATACCAAATATACCATATTGAAAAGGGGAAAATGCTTAATTTATGCGTAATTACGCCGCAAATGTCACCAGAGGGACAGTCCCCGTGGCGACATTTTGCATTATTTACCCTTTCGCTTCTTCACGGCCTCGGTCAGAATATACTCAATCTGCCCGTTCACCGAGCGGAAGTCATCCTCCGCCCAGGCCGCAATCTCCGCATATAATGAGGCTGACAGGCGCAGCGGAATCTGTTTTTTGTTATTCTGATGATCGTCGTTCTTTTTCTCCGCCATGCCTGCTGCCTCCTTTCTTTCCGAATTATGTCAACCAATGTCACCACAGGGACTGTCCCCATGGTCCCATTTCTAAGTTATGTCAACCAACGTCACCACAGGGACTGTCCCCCTGGTCCCAATTAGTAGATGCTGCCGCTGTTCACAATCGGCTGCGCTTCCTTGTTGCCACAAAGTACAACCATCAGGTTGCTGACCATCTGAGCCTTGCGCTCATTGTCGAGCGTAACCACATCCTTCTCGGAGAGCTGGTCAATTGCCATCTCAACCATGGATACCGCACCTTCCACAATCTTACGGCGTGCTGCGATGATTGCTACTGCCTGCTGGCGCTGTAACATTGCTGCCGCGATTTCTTCGGAGTATGCAAGGTGAGTGATACGAACCTCGATAATCTCAAGTCCTGCACCTACCACGCGGCTCTGCAGTTCTTCCTTCATGCGTTCCGCAACCTCCTGGGAGCTGGAACGGAGCGTCTTCTCAACGATTCCGTCGCCGTCCTCGTCCATATCGTCATATGGATAAAGTCTTGCAATATTACGAATGGTCGAATCGCACTGAATGGAAAGGAAGCTTCTGTAATTCTCCACCGCGAAGACCGCTCTTGTCGGATCCACAACCTTCCAGATTACAACCGCGCCGATAATAATCGGGTTACCGAGAATATCATTTACCTTCTGTTTCTGGTTATCAAGGGTGTTGACCTTTAAAGAAACCGTTCTCGGTCCAACACTGGTCACCTGACCCTGCGCATTCACTACGGTGCTTCTCGCCGGATTGAATGCCTGCGCGAACGGATTTACGAAGAAAAATCCGGCTTTTTTTACGGTTCCGTGATACTTACCGAACAGTGTTAAAACAAGCGCCTCATTCGGTTTTACCGTCTTAAGTCCCGCAAAGAAAATACAGAAAAGAATAATCATTAACAGTGCCACAAAGACTAAAAGTGCGGAAAGTCCGCCTGTCATATCCGCGAAAATCAGTCCGATTATTCCGATTACGCATCCTGCGATGATTCCGATAATGTTCACAAACAACATCAAAAATCCCGAAGGCGGATTCAGTTCGCGTTCCTGAACATTGGTATTAAAACTTCTGTTTTGTCCATCCATCTCAATTTCCTCCTTAATAAAACCCCTAATATCATTTCATATTCAGAATGATATATATATGATATCATCAAAATATCACAAAACAAAAAGACCGTCAAGTACTTTGACGATCTTTTACGAAGGAAATCTCTCTTCCAAATATCCGACAAATATCCGACAATCACTTCGTTTAATGCTTATTCATCAGAAGTTTCTTCGTTCTGCGCTGTTTCATCCCGGGATGTTTCTTCCGTTTCCTCTTCTTCCATCTTCTGCCGGATTTCTTCGGCCTGCCTTAATGTTTCTTCCATCTCTTCCGTACGATAGGAAGCCACATTTTTCTTGCCGGTTACGGCACCGTAAATCCACATTCCGATCCATAAAAAAATCGGAAAAATAATGCACCCGAACATGAAAAACGGAAAAATTCTTCCCTTGTTTGGAACCGGCAGAATCGCAATCACGGCTGTCGCAAGAATCCACAAGCCGATAATTCCGATTCCGATCCACGCCATAATCCGCTTCGCTTTGCTGCTGCCGGTATTCGTTTCTTTATTGTTATTTTTCTCTGACATAATTTTACTTCAATTCACAATTACAGTTCTCACGAGAACTGAATTTACACATTAATCTCCGCCTGTGCGCCCAGTAAATCCGCATTTTTCTCAAGCACCGGTTTTACCACGTCATTTAAGAATCTCTCGGTCTGGATAGCCGCACGGCCGGTATATAATTCAGGCTTCAAAACCTCATTGATTTCTTCCTCTGTTACACCGAATAACTCATCCGCCGCAATACGCGAAACCAGATCGTTATCCTTACCCTGCTCTTTTACAACCGCGCCAGCCTGCATGGAAAGCTCCCTGATTTTTTCATGCAGCTCCTGACGGTCGCCGCCGCGTTTTACCGCATCCATCATGATATTCTCGGTTGCCATAAACGGAAGCTCGGAAAGAAGATGTTTCTCGATTACCTTCGGATAAACCTTCAGTCCGTCCGTTACATTCATGCAAAGGTCTAAAATTCCGTCAATGGCAAGAAATGCCTCGGGAATCGAAAGGCGCTTGTTTGCGGAATCATCAAGCGTTCTTTCAAACCACTGTGTTGCCGATGTAATTGCGGGATTTAATGCATCAATCATCACATAGCGGGATAAGGAAGCAATTCTCTCACTGCGCATCGGGTTACGTTTGTATGCCATTGCAGAAGAACCGATCTGTGTTTTTTCAAACGGTTCTTCCACTTCTTTTAAATGCTGCAGAAGACGGATATCATTGCTCATCTTGTGTGCGGAAGCCGCAATTCCCGCAAGGATATTGCAGACTCTTGTATCCACTTTTCTTGAATAGGTCTGTCCGGAAACCGGATAGCATGCCTTAAATCCCATCTTCTCGGCAATCATCGGATCGATTTTATCAATCGTTTCCTGATTGCCCTCGAAAAGTTCCAAAAAGCTTGCCTGTGTACCTGTCGTACCCTTGGATCCGAGAAGTTTTAACGTGGATGCCACATATTCGAGATCCTCTAAATCCATCATGAATTCCTGCATCCAGAGAGTTGCTCTTTTTCCGAGTGTTGTCGGCTGCGCAGGCTGGAAGTGCGTGAATGCAAGTGTCGGGAGATTTTTATACTCATCCGCAAATTTGCTTAAATTTGCAATTACATTGACGAGTTTCTTCTTTACCAGTTTCAGCGCTTCGTTCATCACGATGATGTCCGTGTTGTCACCTACATAGCAGGATGTTGCGCCGAGGTGAATGATGCCCTTTGCGTTCGGGCACTGCAGACCGTATGCATAAACATGGCTCATGACATCGTGGCGTACGATTTTTTCCCGCGCCTTCGCATCTTCGTAATTGATATCATCCTTGTGCGCCTTTAATTCCTCAATCATCTCGGGTGTAATCTGCTTTAACCCAAGCTCCATCTCGGTTTCTGCGAGCGCGATCCAAAGTCTTCTCCAGGTCCGGAATTTCATGTCCGGCGAGAAAATATACTGCATCTCCTTACTTGCATACCGCTCGGAAAGCGGGCTTACATAAACATCATTTGCCATTTCTGTACTCCTTGTGTTGTCTCTTTATTTCTGTTTACTATTTCTGTTTACTATTTTTCTGTTTACTATTTTTCTGTTTACTATTATGGTTTATTATTTTTGATTGTTGCAATCTCTGTGTAACAAAAGAACAAAGTTATCGAAGACGTTTTGCCACTTGTCAAATGATACTAAATCCCCGTCCCCTTGTCTCATTACACGTACCTGCGGTAGTCTTCCTTGAACTCCGCAACCTTGCCTTCTACCCACTCGCGGTATTCCACGGTATCGCCGTTTCCCATCATATTCTTAAATTCCGCGAACTCGTCGGACTGTTCCCATTCCGCAACCGCAACCCGCAT
>CADANR010000057.1 GCA_902789265.1 uncultured Lachnospiraceae bacterium
GATACTCCGCAGAATACGACCGAGCGTGAAGATGGATGGAGAGGATTTCGTATTCAGGGAGTACTGGATTTCTCGATGATTGGGATTCTGTCAAAACTGTCAGGTATCCTTGCAGAACATAAGATAGGGATTTTTGCTGTTTCAACCTACAACACGGATTATATCCTTGTGAAGGAAGAAAACTTTGAACGTTCGCTGGAAGTGCTGATTGCCGAAGGATATACGGTAATATAAAATTTCAGTTGAACTATCATCGCACCGCTTTGCGCACAAGATAATCCACAGACCAGTCCAGGTCCTCCATACGAAATGAAAACCCGGACATGCTGCCGGATGAGATTTTAAGTAAAGTAAAGCATTCGGTATCGGATTGTTTTGCCGAAGGAACGGAACAGTTTGATGACATCACGATGTTGTGTATCCGGTGTCTTAATACAGTCTGAAATAAAACCCGACTAAGAGTGCAGAAAAAGTCGGGTTAATATTTTTCTGATATGTTTTAATGAATTTGAACGGAACGAGGTGACCGTTATGGAAGGTTGGATTGAAGGATTTCAGGATTCCATTGACTATATTGAACAGAATCTGACAGAAGAGTTAGACATCGAAAAGATTGCAACAAAAGCTGCTCTTTCGTCATTTTACTATCAGCGTATCTTTGGTGCGATGTGCGGTATGACCGTCGGAGAATACATCCGTGCACGCCGCATGACACTGGCGGCACAGGAACTGGCAGGCTCCGATTGTAAGGTAATCGATATTGCAATGAAGTACGGCTATGATTCTCCTGACAGTTTTGCAAAAGCTTTCCGGAATTTTCACGGCATCAATCCCGCACAGGCAAGAGAAACGGGAACGAACCTTAAGTCACTTGCTCCGTTACGTATCAAAATCACATTGGAGGGCGGAAATATGCTGGATTACAAAATTGTGGAAAAGGCACCTTTTACGGTTGTGGGCGTTAAAAAGAGATTCAGCGCCGAAACAAGTTATAAGGAAATCCCGAAATTCTGGGGCGAGTGGATGTCAGACATGAAAGGCTTAAAAGGCATGTTCGGCATATGTACTGACATGGACGGAAAAAATTTTGACTATTGGATTGCCGATTTGTATTTGCCGTGGGAGGAGCTTTCGGATGACTTAAGTACCTATCAGATTCCGGGCGGACTGTGGGCACTGTTTAAGTGCAAGGGACCTTTGCCTGAAAGTATGCAGACGGTCAATACGCAGATCTGGACGGAATGGCTTCCTTCCTTGCAGGGCTATACTTTGGCGGGCAATTATTCCCTGGAGTTTTATACACCGCCGGCAAAAAATCCTGCAGATACCGTCAGCTATATCTGTATTCCCCTGAAAAAGCAGTAGTGTGAAGCAGCCCAAAATGACACAGGACCCCAGTCCCCTGGTAAGAGGTAAGTTTATGAATCGACAAAACGGATTCAGTCTGTTACAGCCTGAAGGAACAAGTCCCAAATATATAAGACTCCCGGACCATGTGATGCATGATCTTGGTCTTGAGACAATTTGTAAGGCATTATCGGGCGATGACAAGGAACGCCGTCTGATTACAAATGTACTGTCGCAAATAACGGATGATGTGAACGTTGCCGCATACCGCAGGGAGATTTTCGCAGATATTATAAGACTTCCGGAACTGAGAAAGAACATGATTCAGCTGTTCGACAAAATCCAGTTCATGAAGGATTTTTCCACCATGCACAAGACTTCCGATGAGGAACTGGGACTTTGGTATCTCTTTAACCGTCTTGATGAGCTGGACAGCTATATTCAAATCATAGAAACCATGCGGGACTGCCTTTCGGATGAAAGGATTCAGTCCAAAGGATTGAAAAAGCTTCGGGATTACATTATCGGGCTTTACGAGGATGCCTGCTTTGCGGAAATGAAGAAGGATATTGCGGCACTGAAAGTGAAGGCATCCGATGTGAAGAGTGTCACTCTCGGCGTCAATGTAAACGAACGCTTTGAAGCCGTCAGTATAGGACTGGTTTCCGTCAATAAAAAGCCGTTCACGAAGTCCGGTATTGTCAATAATTTTGCCGATGCGATTGCAGCAAAGGAAAAACTTCGTGAAAATGCGGACTGGGACGGTGACATGCATTATCAGCTCGTCGAAAAAGAGGAAAAACGAAGTTTCGCCGAATATATGGAAAATGATGTGGGACTCCTTGGCGCAGCCAGTGTCATAGCCAATGCTACGACCGTGAATGCTACGCCGGATGATCCTACGTCAAGTTCAACTTTTTATCTGGACGGCGTAGTAAGTAAAATGCTCCGTTCCCTTGTAAAGAAGCTTAGAGACACACTTACAAAGTACGCGGATGTGGCAATTTTAAATGTTTCGGGACTGGTTCCGGAGTTTATGTATTACATCAGATGTGCGGAATTTATCAGCGGTCTGACGGAAAAGGGATGTGTATTCTGTAAGGCCGAACCGGAAACCGAAGGTGAAGTTTCCATGTCAGCGAAAGGCTTTTATAATCTGAAGCTTGCAATGAACATGGAGAATGTAAATGAGATCGTTGCGAACGATCTTACCTTCGACCGAAAGCATACCGTTTATATCCTAACCGGTGCAAACCGAGGCGGAAAGACCACAATCACGCAGGCACTCGGCCAGCTTTTCGTTCTTGCGCAGGGAGGACTTTTCGTTCCGGCAAAGAGCTTCCGTTATGTTCCCTGCGACTGCATTTACACCCACTTCCCTGCGGATGAGGATAAGACAATGGATTTGGGAAGACTGGGAGAGGAGTGCGTCCGTTTTAAGGAGATGTTCTCTCGGGCTACCGACAGAAGCCTTATGCTGTTAAACGAAACCTTCTCCACAACTTCGTTTGAGGAAGGCTATTACATTGCAAGAGATTCCGTAAAGGCGCTTCTTACCAAAGCCGTGCGTACAATCTACAATACTCATATGCACAAACTGGGAGAGGACGTTCAGGCATTCAGCCGTGATAATAACGGTGCGGGAGCCGCATCGCTGGTGATGCGAACCGAGGACGGCAAGCGTTCGTTCAAGGTCGCTTTGGCGGAACCGGAAGGATCCTCCTATGCCAAAGATATTGCCGAGAAATACGGCGTTACTTATGATATGCTTATTTCTTCTTAGCACTTTCCAGGTAACTTTGATATTCCTCTATACTGTATGGCTTGCCGGGATCTTCGGGAATCATCACAAAGCCGCAGGAACCGTTTTTCTTTGCAACCGCGATAATGTCATCCATGGTATCAACGTATCCGCTGCCTTTTGCCGTTTCTTTCCATTCCGGTCCGCCGTATTGAACGGTGGTAGCTCTGAAGGGTGTGGAATAAGGCTTGACTTTTAGTCTCTAAAATGTTACATTTTACAAGCGCTTAAAAAACGGAAACGTTTTTGCGCCGACAGTTCGTTAGTGCCATCCTGTCGTTAAAAAAAACCAGGACTGAAAATACATAATAATTTTGAACTTATTTTGGTTTTAGGTTTTCTATGGACTTTCAGCTCTGTGTCATTGTGCACGGAGCTTTTCTTTTTTACTTTTTTTTTGAAAGGATTTACTATGAACGAAAACAAAAGCACATTAAAGAACATTTCGGGACTGTTTATGGCGTTGGGATTTGCCTATGTAACATGTCTTCTTTTATCCAATCTGGTTGCGGGAAAACTCTGGGCGGTTTCCGAGAGCGTTACCCTTCCGGCAGCAGTCATACTGTTCCCGGTTACCTACATTCTCGGAGACATTTTTACGGAAGTATACGGTTTTAAAAAAGCGAGATTTATCATCTGGCTCGGTTTCGGATGCAGCTTCTTTGCGGTGCTTGTATACTTAGTTACCATCGCGCTTCCCCATCCGGTTTATTTTGAAGGACAGGACGCATACCGGACTGTTTTGGGAACCACACCGAGAGTGGCGCTTGCATCTTTTGCGGGATATCTTTTCGGGGAGTTTTCCAATTCCATTATTCTTTCGAAATTAAAGGTGGCTACAAAGGGAAAGAATCTCTGGATTCGTACCATTCTTTCCACGGTTGTGGGAGAAGGTTTTGACTCGGTTATTTTTATTACGATTGCTTTCTGGGGAACCATGGATAATACGGTGGTATTGCAGATGATTCTGTTCCAGTATCTGTTTAAAGTGGGCTATGAAATTCTGTTTACCCCGGTAACCTATCTGGTAGTTCGCCTCGTTAAGAAAAAAGAGGGAATCGACACCTATGATGTCGGTGAAAAATACAATGTTATTATGGGATAATGCTTAAAGGCGGGAGAAGTAATGAGAGAGAATGAAGGACTGAAAAATTTAGGCAGCAGGAATACGAAATACAGCAATCAGTATGATCCGGCCGTTCTGGAGACGTTTGACAATAAACACCCGGAGAATGATTATTTTGTCAAATTCAACTGCCCGGAATTTACGAGCCTTTGCCCGATTACCGGCCAGCCGGATTTCGCGACCATTACGATTTCCTATGTTCCTGATATCAAAATGGTGGAGAGCAAGTCATTAAAGCTGTATTTGTTTTCCTTCCGTGAACACGGGGATTTCCATGAAGATGTAGTCAATATCATCATGAAGGACCTGATTAAACTCATGAATCCGAAATATATTGAGGTTTGGGGTAAATTCCTTCCGAGAGGCGGCATTTCCATCGATCCTTACTGTAATTACGGACGACCGGGTACCAAATGGGAAGAAGTGGCATGGAAACGCTTAAGCGAACATGACATGTATCCCGAAAAGGTGGATAATCGTTGATTCTTAAGACTGTGCAACAATCTGCACAGTCTTTTTTTGTAAATTTGTATTTTTTTGTTTCAAAATAATAGGGTCAAATTGCAGAAATTTCGTTGCTTTTGTGTTATAATATATTGATTGCTTATGTCCGAAAAGGACATGGGTCTGTTTTGTAGTGTTTTTGACACAGTATTTGAAAGTTTTTTGAGAGTGTATAAGATAAGAAAATGGCAGATTCAAAGAGTGCTCGTTACAGTTATATATCATTTGCAAAAGCATTGGGAATCATGGGAGTGTCTTTATATCACTGTATCCTGTTTTTTTCCGGAAATCCCTTTGTTCCGATGCAGGCAGATCGGTCATCGATCATTGTAAAATTGTTAAATCCGTTTTTTGACATGATTTTTGTTCCCGGTTTTATGTTCTGTTCGGGATTCTTATTTGCAAAGGGAACAAAAAGCAGGAAGAGAAATTTCGGACAGACGCTTTGGGAACGTGTTGGACGTCTGCTTATTCCGTATTATATTGTCGGTACAGTCTGGCTTGTTCCGATGTATACGATTTTTGACGTGCCCTGCTTCGGAAGACCGGAACATGCGGGATATTTCGAAGGACTGAAAGCAATGGCTTTGGGACAGTTTTCGGATCACCTTTGGTTTTTGTGGGGATTATTCTGGACCGTCCTTGTTTTTGCACTCTTACTTCCGCTTTGCAGGGAGGGAAAATATCATCCGTATCTGTTTGTAATCATTACGATTGTGGGTGTTCTTGAATACTACTTTATAAACAAGATTCCGTATTTTAAACTTTTTTCGGCAGGTAATTATAACTGGGTCTTTTTTGCCGGAATGGTTTGTTATTTTTACCGGTATCATTTCTTCCAAAGTGTCAGGGAAAAAATCTGGCTTTTTTTCATACTGGATGCAATCCTTTGTGTGGTTTTAGCGGCACCTTCCCTTTTAGGCACCTTATCGGAGATTAACTGGACGGGAAGTCTTGCACCGCTTAATGACCGGCTTTCGGATTTTTCAAATCAGCTGAATACGATATGGGATAAGGTCTTTATTCTTACATGGCTTAAATATTGTGCCGGCGGCTTTTTGCTCTATCTGATCGCGGTAGTGCTGGAAAGATACGGCCTGATGGATCAGATTTTCAAAACCAAATTCTGGGACTTTACTTACAGGAACAATATGGAATTATATCTTTTCAACCTGCCGGTTCCACACTTGTATTTCAGATTGTTTTATGAAATACTGGGACTTCCGGTATGGCCGTCGATTCTGTTGATTACGATTTGCTTCTTCCCGACGTTATATCTGATTGTATGGTTGGTTTCAAAACCGGCTGCACTGGTTCGGAATTTATCTAACAAATTGCAGGGGGAAAAGGCATAACGAATACCATTGCATCAAGAACACGAAGATATACAGGATACATAGTTACATCATAAAGGATAAAGTATATGAAAGACATGAGAACGAAGAAAAAGAAAAGGAAACTGTTTTACGGATTGTCAGCACAGTTAAGCTGGCCGATTTTCTTTATTTTGCTTTTCATAGCAATTGGTACGACATTTACGGTTTTTATCATAAATTTCATTACATTCTATAATGATTCGGTGGAAGAATGCATCAACCTTTCCCATTATGCCACAAAGGAAATGGAAGATTACAGATCCCTTGACTGGCTCGTGGATTACTGGGATACGCATGCGGATGATATGGAACTCATATATAGTCCTTCCGCGATTCAGGAACGGGAAAAAGAACTCCGTGAAGAGTGGCCGGAGATGCCGGATCTTAAAACGGTTACGGCTCTGGATATCGGAAGCAAGGATCCGATGCTTCAGAAGATGTTTGCGGAAGTTGTATACGGCACCCTTTCCCATGATCTTTCCCGTTTGAAGAGAATCTTTAAACCGAAATACTTATACAGCTTTTTTGTAGAAGATAACGAGATGCATTTCCTGGTTACCGGTTCGCTGGAAGGTGAGCAGCGTGTCAGTCAGGGAGGAATGTTATACGAACTCGGATGCCGTGACGGTTATAAACGGGGAAATTACATCGGACTGGATTATGTAATTGATTACGAAGAGGAATACGGAATGCCGACCGGTTCAAACGCAGCAGGTGAGGATACCACGGTAGTGCATTTCTTTGTTCCGGTAAAGAATAACGGAAAATGCGTCGCAATTATGGGTATTGCGGTGGATAACGGAAGAGTGCTTTATCGTAATATCAGGGTTTCCGTAGCCGAGGTTATTATTCTTGTCTTAGTATTCTTATTTGTTGCACTCTGGTTAAATGTCCGGATTCGAAAGAAAATAGCGGATCCGCTCAGGAGAACGGAAAAGACCGTAAAAGAATATGAAAAAGAAAAGGACGTACCGAAAACCAAGGAGAATCTAGCAATGATTACGCCGAACAATGAGGTAGAGTCATTGGCGGAAGGCTTCTCCTCCATGGTCGATGAGCTTGGACGTTACGTAGAAGAAGTACGGAAAATTGCTGCCGATAAAGAGCGTATTGAGACGGAGTTAAATGTCGCAACCAAGATTCAGGCAGATATGCTTCCGAGCGTATTCCCTCCGTTCCCGGACCGTACGGAATTTGATTTGTATGCAACCATGGATCCTGCAAAGGAAGTCGGAGGAGATTTCTATGATTTCTATTTCATAGATGATGATCATATCTGTCTTACCATTGCGGATGTTTCCGGAAAGGGTGTTCCGGCAGCATTATTCATGGTAATTTCAAAAACACTGCTTCACAGTCGTGTACTGATGGGCGGATTGCCCAGTGAGATTTTATATGATGTTAACAACCGGCTTTGTGAAAACAATGATATGGGATACTTTGTTACCATCTGGCTGGCAATTATTGATTTGCGTACCGGAGAAGGTATTTCCGCCAATGCCGGACATGAACATCCTGCCATCAGACCTGCTGGAAAGCAGTATGAATTCCGCGTATATCCGCACTCTCCTGCAGTCGGACTTATGGAAGAGATGCGTTTCAAGGACCGGAAGTTCAAGTTAAACCCCGGAGACCGCATTTTTGTGTATACCGACGGTGTGCCGGAAGCTACCAATAAAGACAAACATTTATTTGAGAGTGACCGCCTGAAGGAAGCACTTGATGCAAGCGATTACAGAGATCCGGAGAATGTCTGCAACACGGTTCAGAAATACATTGATGAGTTTGTGGACGGGGCGGAACAGTTCGATGATATCACGATGCTTACGTTCCTTTATAAAGGATCGGGAGATAAAACTGAGCCGGCAGAACAAAACGTCGCGGAAACCCCGGAAGATTCCGTTGGACAGACGGAAATAAAAGAAGAAGTGAAAGAAGAAGTGAAAGAAGATATTAAAGAAGACAATGGTTTATTGTCCGGTTCCGGAAAGGAGTTTAAAACAATCAAAATCGAGGAAATTACGGAATAGTGACAACCCGGAGACACCTAAGAAGAATCATAAAAGCCAGGAAGAAGTTTGCAAAAAGGATTCACCGCATTGTCAGGGGACAGCAGAGAAGAGCGGAATTCCTGCAGCAAAATGACGATCGTCTTCGAACCATAAGGCGCATAGAAGACGAAAGGATAAGGAACCAAAGAGGCCGGATTGACTCCTCCATTGCCGCCAGAAGACAAAGGCTTGAAACAAATTACGTAAAGGGCGATGCCACCCGGAAAGAGAAACTTTACCGGGCGGAGCAAAGGACGGACGAAAGGATCCGCGACTATCGTAACCGCCAGGATGCAAGAATCGGGAAACACCGTTCTAAAATTAATCTCCGGAGATTACGATTCACCCAAAGAGCGTTTCGGTATTATGACCGTCTGCAGCGAGCAATCATAAAAAGATTAACGGATATCGAAGCGGACAGCTCGAATCTTTTACAGAAAAAACAGATTCGTTACGGAATTTTATTATTTTCCCTTTTTGTTACACTGATTGTCTGTCTGATTTTTTCACTCCGCAGGAAAGTGGAGGAGGAGCCGGAGATTATTGATGAGATTCCGTTAATGGCCTTCTTTGAACAGTTTGAGCCTAAGGAATACGATACTCTCGAAATGACGGAAGAAGAGTATTTGTGGCAGGTTTTATACAAGCATTTCGACGGAAACGAAACGGCGGTCTTAGGTGTTATGTGTAACTTAAAGGCCGAATCGGAATTTAAGGCCGCGAATCTTGAAAATTACAATAATAAAATCTGGGATGTGGACGATGATACCTATCTGGAAGAAATAAACGGTAAATTCATAAGCCGCGATGATTTCTTAGAATCCAGATATCAGGAATTTACCAACGGATACCGAAACAAAGAACACCAGTGGGTGAACTTAGACGGCGGCTACGGATACGCCCAGTATACCGCATATGACAAAAAGGAAATGCTTTATAACTATGCGGAGGAATGGTTTGCAAGGGGCGGCCCCGGGGAAAAATACCGTTTCAATATCGCGGATCCGAAAATGCAGGCGAATTTCGTGGTTTATCTTTTGGAATCCGAGAAGTACAAAAAGATGGATGAAAAGATAAGAAAGGCACCGACCATTCCGGATGCCTGCTATATCTGGCTTAAGAAATACGAAGTCCCGAAGGACCCTTATAAGGACAATTACTATACACTGTCCTTCAAACGTGCCGCAGCAGCGGAGGAAATCCGGGATTTCTGCACAAAGGGCGGTACGGTAAATGTGAATCGTCCTGCGGCAGAAGAATCTGCAGATGAGGAAGCATCGGAAGAATAAAGAAATAAATTATTACCGGGAAATGAAAAATGACTGAAATAAAGAATACGAATTCTTCGCAAGGGTTCCGTTCCCTGGAAAAAGAACCGGATCCGGAAGAATTCTTCCAAAAAGAAGACGGGGAAGTGGCATATCTGGAACAGTGTATAAACTGTAAAAAAGGCTGTAAGCAAAGCTTCCGCGTGACAAATTTAATCTGCAGGTCTTATAAACCGAAATAAAGATTAAAGAAAAAGAGAGAAAAGAAAAAAGAGAAGGAAAAAATCAGGAAAAGGGAGAGAAAATGAAAAAACGGAAACTGTTTTACATTGTACCTGTACTTGCTGCATCACTCGGTTTATGCGGCTGTGTTTTAACTCCGCCGACTCTTTCGTCTGAGATGGCAGGCCCTGAAATTGTAACATCTGAGGTGGTATCGGAAATTATTTCCGAAGTTTCTTCCGGAGACGACTGGCAAAAGCCTGTGGTAACTTCAGAAGAAAAATCCGTAAAACCCGTCAAAGAAGAAATTTCCTATCAGTTTGATTTCGATTCACACAATCCGAATGAATGGCAGATTGCATACCGGGATTTCTTAAAAACCAAGAACCCCGCAAACGGCGGAGATCTTGATGTTTTTGAAATCAATACCTATTTTCTTGCGGATATTAGTGAAAGATATGGCGAGTATATCCCTGAATTATGCATTAAAACCGGCACCTGCGAAGCGGATTATGAGCTGACGATTTATGATTTCAATCCGGAAACCGGTAAGGTGGAAGAGCTTGTCGGGGAAGGAAAAATCGGTGCCGGTCACAGCAGCTTTTATGTTGCGCCGAACGGAAATCTGGTTTCTTACGGCGGACACATGGGGTATCTCTGGGTGGAAGAATATACCATCAGTGATGACGGCAAAGTGGAAAGCGAAACAATTTTCGAAGAGGATCTCAATAAGGAACAGAAGGAAACTTATACGCCGATCAGTGAGATTCTGGGAGACCAGATCGGGAGACCGATGGTTGCTCCGGTTTCCGATGATTCCGTTCTGCTTTGGTATTTAAATATCCCGGTTTCCACGGCAACGGGAGATGATGATGAGGCAGATATCGCAATTACCGCTGCATTATATGATAATGCGGATGTATATGTTGTCGGATGTGACCGGTATTATGACGGAAAAACCGGACTCATGCCGTTCCATGATTTGAAAAAGGCCGGTGTTCTGGATTCCTACAATGACATGGAATTTGATTTGAACGTGTACTGCTTTACGGATGTGAACTTTGACGGACAGGAAGAAATGTTAATCCGCCTGGCATCCAAAGAAAGAAATGAAAGCGGCGAATACAACTTTGCATACGTTTTGTTAAGTTATCAGGACGGTGCGGTTTATGCATACGCATTCCCTCATCTGACCTACAGCGAGGATTTTGTGGCTGTATGCGAATACAGTGTTTATGATAACTGGTATATAGATGACACATTCTACGGATTTGTCTTTGATAAAGACCGTTGCAATTTAATGTACTCGGATGATAAGCCAAACGACGATCCGCACAAAGCGGAATCAAATGTATGGAAGACCTTCCGTGTAGATTTTGGATACTAAAAAATAGTAAGGAGACGAAAAACATGTTTGATTTACTGGCTGCAGCCGGAATAAATGCACTTTATACGTCGGATTTTTATCAGAAGGTACTGGAGTTTGATGCTTCCATTCTTCTTTATGTACAGGAGTTCATCAGAAATGATATCCTGACGCCGCTTATGAAATTCATTACCCTGCTCGGTGACGGCGGCGTATTCTGGATTATACTGACCGTGGTTTTATTATGCATTCCGAAAACCAGAAAAATGGGACTTTGCAGTGCGATTGCCCTTCTTTTGTCGGTAATCATCTGTAACGTAATTTTGAAGAATGCATTTG
>CADANR010000058.1 GCA_902789265.1 uncultured Lachnospiraceae bacterium
TGGGAGCAAACGAGAATTTCTTCGATCTCGGCGGAACAAGTTTACTGGTTACCAATGTGGTAATCGAAGCAAATAAACTCGGATACAGGATTTCCTTCGGGGATGTATTTGACAATCCTACCCCGAGAATGCTGGCAGCTTTAACCGGCGGTTCAGAAGGTGCAGGAAAACAGGCGGAGAGCGAAGATACGGTCGTTACGGGTTGCGATTACTCGGCGATTAACGAACTCTTAATGAAGAACACCGTTGAAAACTTCAAGAAGGGCGAGGCAAGGGAGCTCGGTGACGTACTTCTTACGGGAGCTGCAGGGTATCTCGGAATCCATGTTCTGCATGAACTGATTGAAAGCAAAGACCGAAAGGTTTATGCGTTGCTCCGTTCACAGCCGGATGAACCTGCGGATGAGAGACTCGCAAAATTGTATTTCTATTACTTTGATGCGGATTTAAGACCTCTGTTCGGCGAAAGATTGATGATTATCGACGGGGATATTACGAATCCGGAGATTCTTTCAACGCTTGAAGATAAAGGAATAGAGACGGTAATCAACTGTGCGGCGGTGGTGAAGCATTTTGCCAGCGGAACGCTGATTGAAGACGTCAATGTGGGCGGTGCCGTAAACTTAGTTGATTTCTGCTTAAGAACGAAAGCCGCAATGATCCAGACCTCCACCATGAGCGTGGTATCCGCGGCATATAAAGAAGACATCCCGGAAGGCTTCCTGCCGGATGAAAAGACACTTTACTTTAACCAGCAGCTTGAGAATAAATACATTCATTCCAAGTTCTTAGCGGAACGTGCGGTCCTGGAAGCAATTGCAACCAAGGGACTGAAAGGTAAAGTAATGCGATTCGGTAACCTGGCCGCAAGACATTCGGACGGTGAATTCCAGATTAATTTTGCAACGAACTCGGCGATGGGTCGCTTAAAAGCATTTGCAATGCTCGGATGCGCATCCTTCGACCAGCTGGACAAGACGATGGAATTTTCACCCATCGATGCGGTTGCAAAAGCAGTGGTCATCCTTTCCGGAACTCCGGATGACTGTACGATGTTCCATGTATTCAACAACCAGAACATTTCCATGGAAGGTATCTTCCATGAACTCGGTACTCTCGGTTATAATATTGATTATGTAGAACCGGAAGATTTCGCAAAAGCATTTGCAGCGGCACAGTCCGATCCGAACAAGGCTTCCGAGCTTACCAGCATTATGGCGTACATGCCGGCTCCGGGAGGAAAGGAATCGGTAAGACTGACAAGACAGTGTGCATATACCATGCAGGTATTGTATCGTCTTAAGTTTGCATGGCCCGTAACCACATGGGATTATATTGAACGATTTGTATCCGCATTAAGCGGACTCGGATATTTTGAACTGTAAGGAGGATATCATGACTATTACAAAAACAGTAAACGAAAACGAAGCAACATTAAAGGTGGAGGGATGGCTTGATACCCAGGCTTCTCCGGATTTTCATCAGGAACTTGAAAATTTGGAGCCTGAGATTGACAGTCTTATTCTGGATTTTTCTGCGCTGGAATATATTTCTTCCGCAGGTGTCAGGGAAGTGGTTGCCGCATATAAAAAGATGGACGGCGCACTGGTTGTAAAGAATGTTTCCTCCGGTATCATGAGTATTTTTAAGGCTACCGGAATCGATAAAAAAGTAAGGTTTGAGAATGCGTAAGAAACCAAGATTATCCATAATTGTACAAATAGCCATTGTATTTGTGATTGCAATGCATCTTTCAATCGGCTTAATTCCTTTTTTCGGTAAATATTATCTGATGAAAAGAGCTGTTGCGGTGAATCAGGATACGGCAGAAGGAGTTGCCAATCTGGTACGCTATTATATAGAACCCCGGTTGCCCATGTCCTCACTGAGTGAAGAGCATTTAAATCAGACCAGGGAACTGTTTCGTGAACTTTGTATCAATTTTCATTTCCGGTATGTGTATCTCTATGCCCCCGTCGAGGACGGAATCATGTATTATATCGCTGCCGCGGAAGATGATCATATGCATGAAGAAATACAGAAAATCAGACCCTACGGAACCGTTGTAAAAAGAGCCCCGTACCAGGCGGAGACCGATATTCTTGCAGGAGAAAAGGATTGCGGTTATCAGTTTGTCACGAACCAGTTCGGAAGAGTGTGTATGTTTATCTTTCCGGTAAAGGATAAAGACGGAAATGTCGTCGCGTTCATAGGAATTGATGATGATCTGTCGGATGTCCAGCTTGAACTGGCCAAGGAACAGCAGATGCTTATGCTTGCGGTGCTGGTTTATTTCATAATTACTCATATTCTTTCGCTGGTCCTTTTAAGAAGAGTTGTCATTCATCCGATTGATTCACTCTCGAAAAAAATGAGAAGCTTCATAGAGGATAAAAATACGGAGTTGCCGAAAAGGTCATATATTTTTACCGATGAAGTAACGGATATTCAGGATTCCTTTGAAAAGATGGCGGGTGATATTTCGGCCTACGTAAAGGACATAGAAGAATATTCCATGGAAAAGGCGAAAGATGCGGCGCAGATTGATGTAGCAAGAAAAATCCAAAGCGACATTGTCGCACCCGACTTCAATATTATCGGAAACGGATACAATGCATTTTGCGTGGAAAGGCCCGCAAGAGCCGTCGGCGGAGATTTCTATGACATATTCAGCCTGAATGACAAAGAAATCTGCGTGATCGTCGGTGATATTTCCGGCAAAGGTATCTCCGCGGCTCTTTTCATGGTCATGGTAAAGACCAATTTAAGAAATTATGTGAACAGCGGAGCTTCTATGGCAGAGGTTTTAAAGCATGTAAACGGTGAAATCTGCCGCACCAATTCCCAGGATATGTTCGCAACTGTATTTCTCTCGGTGTTAAATACCGAGACAGGGGTACTAAGGTACGCGAACGCCGGACATGAAAAACCCTTATTTCTCTGTGAGAATCCGTATTACTTAGAGCCGGACAGCGGCATGGCTTTGGGACTTTTTGATGATGCAACCTTTGTCGACGAAGAATGTACATTAAAGGATAATCAGGGGATTCTTATTTACACGGACGGTATTGTGGAGTCCATTAATACGAAAAAAAAGCAGTACGGCATGAACCTGCTTAAGGAAAATGTAAAAAACCTGTGTGCTCACAGTGCGGAAAAGTATGAATCCGAAAAGGTGGTTCGCTTTGTAATCGATTCGGTAGATGATTATTCCAAGGATATGGAACAGTTTGACGATATTACATGCGTTGCCCTGATTTATCGGGATAACGAGAAGGAGAGATTACTTTTAAAACCCGAACTTTCTTCGTTTGATATTGTGAAAGAGAAGATGATAGCGTTTTTGGGAAATACGGAAGAAAGCAGGAACAAGATTATGGCCTGCGAGGAAATGTTCAGCAATATCGTGAATTATTCCGGCACGGATACAATCAATGTCATTTTCCGCTTAAAGTACAATGTTTTTGCAGTGGAATTAATCGATCACGGAGTTCCGTTTGATCCGATTAATGCCGTAATAAGAAATAAGGATTTCTTAGAGCTTGATACCGGCGGAATGGGAATCAAACTGGCACGCCTTAATACCAAGGAGATGATTTACAGCAGGACGGATGACAGCAACCGTCTGCTTATGAAATATGATCTTCCGAAAAATGATATTCCGAAAAATGATATCCCGAAATGAAAGGAGTATTTCTATGGACTATAAAATTTCGGTGAACCCGACTTTTTCAACCGCTAAGAACACGGTAATCATGTTAGCGAAAGCCGGCAACAAAAATGCAAAAAGAGTAATAGACGGTCTTGGCATTTCCGAGACCTTAGCAAAGTTTAATGATACGGAGAACCCGTTTTCCGAAGAGGATACAAAAGCTTTACTGACCGGAGTTACGCTGGCAGTTGAGGCAAGATATGCCTCGGTTACCCATATTCTTTCTCAAGAAAACCGGAAGAGTCTTTTTGACATAGCATGCGGATACACGCCGAGAGGCCTGTACTGTAAGCAAAACGGGATTGATTATATCGGGCTGGATGTTCCGGTAGTTGCGGAAGAACTTCAGAAGCTTGCTGTAAAAGAAGAGTTGGGAAATGTATATATTGGTGGGGATGCAACGAATGAAGCGTCACTTTTAAAAGCTGCTTCCAAGTTAAAAAAAGACGTCCTGGTTTCCACAGAAGGGTTATTACAGTATCTTTTCAAAGCGGAATTTGCAGAGATGCTCTATGCAATCCGTCAGGTTTTAAAGGAACATGGCGGTGTATGGGTTTCTTCGGATATGGGCGTTGATTACGAAGCTTTTGCTACCGTGAACATGAGCGGACCCGAAGCAAGAGAAAACTATCGGGAATTAAGAAAAAAGGCTTTGCAGGAAACCAATATTTTCAATAACGGTGTTGCATTTTGGGATGAGGTCCAAATGGAGTCCTTTATTGAGGCACACGGATTTAAGGTGGAAAAACTCCCGTTTTATCACGGAGATGAAGATTTAACGATTTTAAAGACTGTTCCGGAAGAGTGGAAGGAAGGTTATATCAGCGTTTTAAATAAGTCACAGGTCTGGAAGATGACATTGGATCCGGACTATGTGGAAAAAGAGCGCAAAACCGGTTCGAGAGAAGTCGATAGTTTATCCATTGTTTATATGGAATTTGATGACATGTTAAAGGTTTCGGTAAAGGGAAGAATTGATACAATCAGTGCACCCGCATTACTGGAAATCTTTGACCAGTGCGTTGGGGAAATTTCAACCGTTACCATTGATGCAAAGAAACTTGAATATATTTCCTCGGCGGGCTTAAGAACGTTGCTTTTCTTAGTAAAGAGATTGGGGTTCGGTTCCGTGAAGATGATTCATGCATCGGAAGAAGTAATGGATATTCTCGAAACAACCGGGTTTGACAAGAAAGTGATTGTAGAATAAAAAGCAGAATGAAACTATAATAAAAGCAATAAAAGCTATTATAGAAACGTACTGACATACGGGGGAAACAGTTATGCGTCAGTTTCAATTTCCATATGAAAACGAGGATAAGTTTGTAAACAGTTTGCGTAAAATCAAACAGTGGTGCAACTCATCCGTTACGTCTTCGATTTTATTTCAAATTTATACCTATACGTTAAACCGTCCGAAAGTGGAGACGGTTTGCGCCATTATCGAAAAGGAACTCCCGGACAGCTACATCATGGGATGTTCTTCGAACGGCAATATTCTCTTCGGCGATTACTGCGATTCCGAAGTGGTTGTCGTTTGTACGGTCTTCGAATATTTCACAACACAAATTAAACTGCTTCAGTTTCCCATAAGCCCGGAAAATGCAAAGGAAGTGACGGATGCACTGATTCACGAAGTGGAAGCTAATTCCTGGTGCAAATGTGTCATGTGCTATACCACTATTCGCGGAATTTCCACCTCGGATTTCTGTGATGATTTGCGTAACCTTCCGGAAAACATACAGTTCTTCGGCGGCGGTGCAATGAACATTGACATGAATTCCGATTATGCGTTTGTATTTTCTTCCGTGGGAAGTATTTCCGATCATTCCATCGTGTTTGCATTGATGGGCGGAGAAGATTTCAATGTGGAATCCACTTATATTACCGGCTGGAAACCTTTGGGACGTGACCTTCTTGTAACGAAAGCAGAAGGCCCTTTGCTGCATGAACTGGAAGGGAAACCGGCATATGAGACCTATTATAAATATTTAAGAATCAAAAACGATGAGCATTTCTTTAATAATACATTGGAATTTCCGTTCTTCTACGAGCATAACGGAATCCATATTTTAAGAGCGCCGACTGCGGCAACGGAAGACGGTAGTCTTGTGATGACAGCGGACATGGAAGAGAATGTAAAGGCAAGAATCGCTTACGGAGATCCCTGGACGATTCTGAAAAACGTGGATGAAGAAACATTAAGATTAAAGGAATTCATTCCGGAAGCCATGTTTGTATTCTCCTGCGCCGCAAGAAAAACCTTCTGGGGTGTGGAGTCTGCGGGAAAGGAAACGAGGCCGTTCCAGTCCCTGGCACCGACTTCGGGCTTCTATACATCGGGCGAATTCTTAAGAACCAACGGATTTGTAAACCAGCATAACGTAACGCTTGTGGTGGTTGCCATGCGTGAAGGAAAACGAAACCTTGAAAAAATCCAGGAAGCGGAATTAAACGAGCAGGAATTCTCGGGAAGTGTTTCCATGATTAACCGCCTGGCTACCTTTATTCAGGCAGCTACCGAAGAACTGGAAGATGCAAACGAACAGTTAAGACTGGCCGCAATTATAGACGGCTTAACGCAGGTTTATAACAGACGTGAAATCCAGAGACGAATTATAGAAGAAGTGGAGAAAGGAAATAAAAACAGTCTGATTATGATTGACATTGATGACTTCAAGCAGGTCAACGATGCATATGGTCATAAAGAGGGCGATGAGGTTTTAATCAAACTTGCCGAGATGATGAAGACTATCTGTACCCAGAATGTTCCGAACAGCTCCGTCGGACGGTGGGGAGGCGAGGAATTCATGATTCTGCTTCCGAATACCGATATTAAAAAGGCGGGGATTATTGCTGAACTTCTGCGTGTAAGCTTTGCTGCCATTGATTTTTCCGAAGCGCATTTCCAGACAATCAGTTTAGGTGTTGCCGAGATGCTTCCGGGAGAAGATGCCGATACGTATTGTATGCGTGTTGACGGTGCACTCTATCAGGGCAAACGGAACGGCAAGAATCAGGTTGTGGTTTGCTAAGAGTTTATTTGGATAAGTAACCATTAGAAAAAATCAGATAAATAATCATGTGAAGGAATCGGACAGGGAAACAGGATGGAGTATTTAAATCGTAAATTCTATGATTCAATTTGTCATTTCAACGGAAATGAAGAAGCGCAGACATACTATTATGAAACCATGTTTTCAAAAACGGGGAAGGTTATGCCGGACGGACATGAAGAACTGGTAAAGGAACAGATTCTTCGTGTGTATGCGACACTTTTCTGTGACGACATGGATTTGCCGATTGGAGCAAAGGCAGGCCTGGAAGAAGTGGAAGCCACGGCGGACCGTTTGTATATTGGTTCTGTCGGGTTTGATCCGGAGCATTGGTACAGAATGCGCCATCATTTTCCTGTTATTGATGAAGATAATTTTGAGCGTTTCGCGGCTTTGGTTATTTCGGATCTGAAAGCCGGAGATTTAAGGGATGCATTATTAAACGGCGGGGATATGCTGATTGTCGGTGAGGCCGATCCGCTTCATATGACCAGTGAGCAGAGAAAAGCACAGAAAACATATGTGGTAAGTCTTCCCGGAAAGGAGTGACATCATGAAAATTTTTCTGGTAACAGATGATAAGAAGACTCTTAATAAGACCGAGAAACTGATTAAGCAATGCAAATCAGATGCGGAGGTGATTTCTTTTAACAACAGCCCGCAGGCACTTGCATGCGCAAGGGCTGAGAGGGTTGATGTAGCCTTTCTGGATACCAAGATTCCGGAGATGGACGGTCTGATTCTGGGGCAGTATTTAAAGGATTTAAATCCGTTTGTGAACCTGATTTATATGACGGATGATAAAACAGATGCTTTCGAAGCCATGGTACTTCGTGCCAGCGGATGTTTATTAAAGCCGGTCAAAGAGCAGGGCGTGGAAACCGAGTTGAAGGAACTGAGAAACCGGAATTCCAGGATTGCAAAAAGCAGGGTATTCGCGCAGACCTTCGGAAACTTTGATCTGTTCGTGGACGGCAAATCCCTTGCATTTAAGTACAGCAAGACGAAAGAGATTCTGGCGCTTCTAATCAATAACCGCGGCGCGCAGACAACGAACGGCGAAATCATAGCTACGCTTTGGGAAGACGATGAGGAATCGAAGGCTTCCTACCTTAGTAACCTTCGTCAGGATCTGCAGAATATCCTGACAAATAACGGAATCAGCGATATTATCGTAAAGCAGCGCGGAAGTATGGGAATTGCCGTAGATCATATCGAATGTGATTTATATGACTGGCTGGAGAAGAAGAAAGATTCCCAGTATAACTATCTCGGGGATTATATGAACCAGTACAGCTGGGCCGAGTATATGCATGCGGAACTGGATAATATTATGTATGATATGGAAGATTCATAATATCTTTGAAAGAAATGCCAAAAGAATTGCGGATAAACCGTTGGATAAGCGAAAGGATTTATTCAGAAATAAACTGAAAAATAATATGGAAACAGAAAACGAACAGGGACTTCGAATTGCCGGAGTCCCTGTTTTTTTGCAGCTTTCAAGGCATTTGCAGGGCATGAAAAATTTTATGAAAAAATATTCGTATACCACTTGACACACAATACTATGTGTTGTATAGTATAACACGTAAGGCAGTATAAGGCGCGAAATAGTATAATGCGCAAAACAGTATCACTAACATGGAGGTAAGCAGATGGAAAACCAAATGAAACGCGGTCTCCTGGATGTATGTGTCCTGGCAGCCATCAAAAGCGAAGACTCCTACGGTTACCAAATCGTAAAAGATTTAAGTCCTTATGTGGAGATTTCCGAATCGACATTGTATCCGATTCTAAGGAGACTGGAAAACGGACTCATGCTCACCGTCCGGACCGCTGAGCATAACGGAAGACTCAGAAAGTACTACCACATAACGGAAGCGGGACTGGAAAGGTTAAAGACTTTTTCGGAAGAGTGGAAGGAACTTATGACGATCTACGAATTCGTAACAAGGGAGGAGAAAAATGACTAAAGCAGAATTTATAGAAAGTTTAATCGGCAGTTTAAACGGACTTTCTGAAGATGATATTAAGAAATCAAAAGATTATTACGAGGAAATGATTGATGACCGTATGGAAGACGGTATCCCCGAAGAGGAAGCAGTAAGCGGACTCGGTACGGTGGATGAAATCAAGGATCAGATTCTGGAAGAGGTTCCGATTACAAAGATTGTAAAGGAAAGAATGAAACCGAAGAGAGCCTTAAGAGCGTGGGAAATCGTTTTATTAATCATCGGTGCTCCGCTCTGGATCCCGATAACGGCAGCACTCATCGTTGTAGCCTTAGTCCTTTACCTTTGCTTCTGGATTATCATCCTTGCCCTGTATCTTTGCGATTTCGCGGTTTTTATTTGGGGTTTCGGCGTAATCATCGGAGCATTTGTTCAGCAGTACGGCTTTAATGCGGGATTGTTCATGGCCGGCTGCGGAGTTGCATCAATCGGTATTGCAATACTACTGTTCTTCGGATTCACGAAGGTTGCGCAGGGAATGATTTTCTTAAGTAAGAAAATGGGACTCGGAATTAAGAGAATGTTTGTAGGAGGAAAGAAAGAATGAAAAAGGCCGTATTAATCACAATATTAATTGCAATCGGATTGATCGTGGCAGGCGGAGCGATGTCCTTTGTATCACTTGCGGCAGCCGGATTCGATATAAAAAATCTCTTTAATATCTCTGTTTCAGGTGCAGATTTGAATACAGTTGATATAACGGAGGATTACACGGATCTGGAATTAAAAATAGATTCGGATTCCATTGAAATTTTCAAATCATCCGATGAGAATACACATTTTACATATTATGCTACAGATGTACACGATTATGACGTAAAGGTGGAAGAGAACACATTAAAGATTGAAAGCCTCGATAAATCGGCAAGTATAAAGGACATTTTCGTATTTCGTTTCCAGTCGGAAGGCTCAAAGCTTTATCTTCCGAAGGAAGAGTATGATAATTTTACGGCTGAGGTCGGAAGCGGAAGTTTCTCAAGCAAGGAAGAATTTAAATTTGATGATGTGGAACTTGATGTAGGAAGCGGAAGCATCAAATTAGCAAAGATGACGGCAAAGGATTTAAATGCAAAAACCGCAAGCGGAAGCGTTCATGCGGATTCCTGCAACGGTACCGAAATGAGCTTAACTTCAGGAAGCGGTTCCGTGGAACTGAATGATATTACATCAGACGGAAAGGTTCAAGTAAAAAGCAGTTCAGGCAGTGTAAAGGCATATAATGTAACTGCGAAAACCGTTGAGCTGAAAGCAGGTTCCGGCAGTGTAACAACTGAGAACGTTACCTGTGAAGAAGATTTCCAGGTACAGTCCAGCAGCGGAAGTCTTAACTTTACCAATACCGTTTCCGGAAACAAGTTTGAAGGAAAGAGCGGCAGCGGAAGTATTCATCTGGATTCCTGCGACGGAGCAGACATGAATTTACAGGCAAGCAGCGGCAGCATTAAGGGTACCGTAAAGACCGTAAAGATGTTTAACGGAACCTCCGGTTCAGGCAGCGTTAAGGTTCCCGATGATGATCCGAACGGTGGAAAGTGTGTACTTCACACAGGAAGCGGAAGCATCAAGATTTCCATCGACGGTATGGAAGAAACAGAAGCGGATGATTAAGAGAAATATTTTCCCGTCCGTTGCGCGGTAAAACGAACGGATTGCCTGTTGCATAACAGAACGAACAGAACGCCCGACGATAGTCGGGCGTTTTTCATTATTCTGCTTTGGAATTGGAGTGGATTTATGCTATAATAATTATCGGTATTTTAATTCGGACGAATTAAGTAAGGAAAGGACAGGAATACATGAAGACGGATCAGATTTTTATCAGCAGCAAAAACCTTCGTTACGAAGAAGTGATGGAGATTACTGAGAATTTCACATCGGAACTGGGGCTTGGAAAACATGAGGCAGCCCGCATCAGACTTTTGGTGGAAGAGACACTCGGAATGGTTCAGATTATGGCGGAAGAGTTTATTGCCTATATCAGTCTGGAAGCGGAAGATAATCAGGTTAAGATCAATCTGGATGTTAAGACGGACATGGATTACTCAAAGAAGCAGGAACTGCTTTCCGTTTCCAAGAGCGGTAAGAATACTGCAGCGAGAAGCTTTATGGGACAGATCGGTGAATTCTTTGAAAAGAGCCTGATGAATTTCAGCGGAATGACCGGAGTTACCGAGGATTATAAAAAAGGAATGATTTCCTATGAAGAAATGGGAATCGGAACCGGTGTGGAAAATATTGATGCTTCATTTGTCTGGTCATTATATCAGTATAAAAACACTCTTGCAACGGAAGAGAGTACCTCGGTTGATGATATGAATCAGGAAATCCTGAGCGAACTCGAGAAGTCTATCGTAGCAAAGATTGCGGATGACGTAATTGTCGGAGTTAAGAAAGACAGAGCAAATCTTACGATTATTAAGAATCTGAAGTAATTTATTCTTCTGTTCCGGAGGCAGAATGTGGGTGTAAAAGAGAAGGAAGAACATAGAAACTCTCCCGTGTCAAAAATGATTCTTCAGGCATTGCCTGATGTTTGGAGTTATTCCGTGACGGTCAGTTTCCTTCTTTGCCTTCCCTGCGCAGCGTTTGT
>CADANR010000059.1 GCA_902789265.1 uncultured Lachnospiraceae bacterium
GACGTTTTTTCGGAGTAACTCCGCTGTCTCGTGATCTGGCTCTATAGCGATAACTTGTTTGCAGCGTCTGGTGAGCGCGGCAGTAATAACACCAGAGCCGGCGCCGATATCTATGACCACATCGCGCTTCTTGATATTGCTATGACCAATCAAAAAACCAGCTAGCTTTGGTCCACGCAGGAAATGTTGCGATAGCTGGTATTTACGCATCTTTTGGCAATAATCCTAACTGGCGCACCGCTTCGTACATCGCTACAGCGCTGGCGCACCCCACATTGATTGAGCGCGTAGAGCCTAGCTGCTCGATATAGAACGCCTTATCTGAAGCATCGAGTAACTCCTGAGAGATTCCGTCCGATTCGGAGCCAAAAATAAGAATGGAGTTTGGATTCAAAACTGTCTTTGCGAGGGGTTTCGACTCTGGGCGATTGTTGTCTACGGCAACAATTTCCATGCCACGCGCTTTTGCGTCAGCCACAAACTCTTCCACCGTAGCAAAATGATCGATATGAAGATACTTGTCGGTCACCATTGCGCCGCGACGATTATACTTGCGCTTGCCAATAATATGCACGCGCGAAACATTAAACGCATTCGCATTACGCACGATTGTACCGATATTGAAATCGTGAGCGAGGTTCTCGATGGCGATTTCTAGTGGGATGCGCGACTTATCAAGCTCGGCCACAATATCTTCATTGGCCATGCCCTTGAATTTATCAACAAGATTTCGCGTATCTTCGCTAGGGTTCATAAGTATAGTTTAACTTATTTCTTAGCGCTTTTCTTCTCGGCTTTTTTGGCTTTTTCTTCTGCGATTTGTTTTTCTTTGGCGCGAGTAGCAAGAACGTCAAGCGCAAAACGAACGAGAGACCATGCTACGACGTTCATACAGAGAGCGATGATGGACACCAATGGAATAATTAGCATACCAACACCGATTGATTGATTAATTAGAGCACAAAGGCCGGCGATAAAAATTGTTACGACAGCCAAAATAGAGTAAGCCCAGGTCAATAATGCAACCTGCTTCTTCTCTTTGTATAGATTAGCAAAATAATTAATCACTTCCATAAGTCTATTATATCATACTTTTGCTTATTTTGCAATAGTCTGGGATAATTTTTATGATAAAATACCAGTATGTACGACCGCTTGATTATAGAGCTCGAAAAAGGCATCGATCCGGACCGCGCCGAGCGCACCGCTCATTATTTTGGTATCGTTGAGGGTGGCTACGGCGAGAAAGACATGATTCTTGGCATTCCTTCGCCTCATATCCGTCGCGTTGCTAAAGATTTTAAGACTCTACCGGTCGATGACATTCTGAAACTACTACACTCTCGCGTGCATGAGTTCCGTTTCTGTGCCCTTGCTATTCTTAAAGAGCGCTATACAAAGGCTCCGCGCGAGACCGTAGAAATTTATATGGACAACCTTGACTATATCAAGGTCATGGGACACTGCAAAGCACTGAATTTCTTATGTATCGGTCTTCGGAATTCCATGTTTGAACTGGATACTCTTTCCGGGCTTGCCTCAAAGTCCTCTTCCAGATTAGGATACGGACTTGCAATCGGTTATGACATGCTTCGTGTCAACTCCGAAGAATATGAGATTTCCATAGACGGAAAGGATTATTCGGGCACATATCCCATGATTCTTTGCTTAAACGGCAGATGTGTCGGCGGAAGCATCGTTCCTTTAAAAGAGGCCCGTCCCGATGACGGAATCATGAATATCCTGCTCTTTAAGGAAAACCCGCATACCAATCAGGGCGCTGCGTTCTTAAAATTCTATTTTGGGAATGAGGAAGGTGCGGAAAACCTTTATACGCAGGTGAAGGGGCGACGACTGATTATAACAAGAAAAGACCACAAAAGAATGATTTTAAACTGCGACGGGGATGATTTCACACCCACGGATACCACGCTGGATATCCGGCTGATTCCGTCAGGTGTAAGCTTTATCGTACCGCAGCACAGTGCACTTTTAAAGGATAAATAAGGATAACTAACATATAGCTAATGTATAACAATAAACGGACCTGAAAAATCAGGTCCGTTTTATTTATATGCAGGGTTGCATAATATATTTAATTCTCACGCGAGCAGGTAATTCTTCCTGCCTGATTACTTATGTCTCAGCGCATCGATCGGCGTCATCTTCGCTGCCTTCGCAGCCGGGTAAAGCCCGAAGAAAATTCCGATTGCCATGGAAAAAACTGCCACACCGAGTATTAAGAGGAAATTGAAATCCGGCTTAATATTAATGGAATTTTTTACAAGATGGGCAATTAAGCACGCAAGTGCCGAAAAAGCATATCCGATAATGGTTCCGATGACTCCTCCGGTAAAGGAAATCAGACCGGACTCTATTAAAAACTGCCACATAATTGAGGAAGTTCTGGCACCGAGCGATTTACGGATACCGATTTCACGGGTACGCTCCGTAACCGAAACCAGCATGATATTCATAACGCCGACACCGCCTACGAAAAGAGAAATTGCCGCAACCAGCATAACAAAAGCAGTGATTCCGCCTAAGACCTTGGTAAGACCGTCTACTAAAGAGGTGAATTCCATAACCATGATTGCATTTTCCCCTCTTTTATCCAGTACAGCCTCAAGATAACGTCTGCCCTTTCTGCTTGCTTCCGCAACATTGGCCGGTTCATCCACGAAAACATCTGCCTGATAATATAAATCCGAATCCAGCCCGAATACATTGTAAATATAGGTGGAAGGCACATCAAAACGAAGCGCCGTTTCTTCAAACACACCAACCACGAGCGCACTTTCTTCCCCGTCAGCACTGATATTTTTATCGTTGTAACTGTTGTCTTCCGATTTGCTGGATTTACGTACGCCGATAACCTTTAAATTCAGTTCTCTTCCATATGCATCCACCGATACTATTCTTCCGGTTACGTCTTCATACCCGAATAGTTTCTTGGCTGCATAGGTATCGATTACACAAACCGCAGCTCCTTCATCATAGTCATACTGATCGAACAGGCGACCGTAAAGCAGTTCATTGGTATTCGAATCCTGCATGCTCGGTTTTCCGCCGTATAAAGTCACATCCGTTTCTTTATTCTTTGTATCCAGCGTTTTTCCGTTTGCACCGATGCTTTCTGAATACCCCGTAATTTCCGGGTATTTATTGACCAATGCTTCCATTGCACTTTTCGGAATCCAGCCATCGCCGTTCGCATAAACCGTGAAATTGGAACCCACCAGTCCGTTCAGTGATCCGGAAACCCAGTTACTGAAACCGCTTCCGATGGAAAGAATTCCTACAACGGAAGCAATTCCGATAATGATTCCGAGCATGGTAAGAAATGCTCTTACCTTGTTCATGCGGATGTTAAAATATGCCATTTTCCAGTATTCGAGAAATCTTCCCATACTGTAATTACTCCTGCTATTCCTGTCTTAATGCCTCAATCGGGCTTAATTTCGCAGCCTTCTTCGCCGGATACATTCCGAAGAACATACCGATAATTGCGGAGAAAAGCACAACTCCGATTACGATTAACGGGCTGATAGTGGCCACGATATGCATTTTTACAACCTTACTTGCAATGAAGCACAGAAGCTCCGCACCGAGATAACCGAATAAAATTCCGAGTATTCCTCCGATTACCGTAAGCACTGCCGCTTCCGCAAGGAACTGCACCATGATGGAAGAAATTCTTGCACCTAATGCTTTACGGATACCGATTTCCTGCGTACGTTCCGTAACGGATACGAGCATAATGTTCATAACGCCGACACCACCTACTACAAGCGAGATTGCGGCAACGAATGAAATAAAAATCGTAACGCCGTTAATAATCATGTTGAACTGGTCCATCATGGAATCAAAGCTTGTATAAGTATACTTTTTCTGTCCGCGAAGATTCTTCCTTCCTTCCAGCAGTTTAATACTGCTCCTTATGGCAGCCTTTGCATTATTCGGTGAATCCGGAACAAGTAAAATACTGTAGAAATCATCATCGGCTGCACTGATTCCGTATGCATCTGCATAAGTCGTATACGGCACTTTCATCTCAATGGATCCGTTGTCTCCGAGCGCGGACATTAAAGCACTCTCCTGATCCTTTCTGACACCGACAATACGATAATCTTCTTCTTTTCCATTTGAGTATTTCACGGTAATAAACTGACCGACGACGGAAGTATGACCAAAAATCTCTTTCGCACCGAATTCATTAATTACGCATACCTTCTTCGCATCCTCATATTCATCCCAGTTAAAGAATCTTCCGCTCTGGAATTCCTCTTTCTGGACTTTTTCATACGCCGGAGTGCACGCATAAGTAAATGCATACAATCCGCCGCCGCGGTTCATTACTTCCAGATTGTCGCTGACTTCCATGTCAATTACGGAAATATGCTCCACTTTTTCCCGGATTAATTCGACATCTTCCCGGTTCATTGCAGCCTCCGGATAATATTCCAGATTCGTTCCTGCCTTAATATAAGTCTGCGCGGAAAACATGGAATTCATCTCCCCGGTAATGGTTCCCTTTACCCCGTTTCCGAGGGCAACAACCATAATAACCGAGGCGATTCCGATTACAATACCGAACATCGTAAGAAGCGAACGCATCTTATTGTCCAGAATGCTCTTTAATGAAATTTTCAGGTATTCAAAGAACTGTCCCATTCTTCATCCTTTACAGACACTTAATAATTCTGTATTTCAATGCACTTCTTATTTCTGTTACTTCTTACTGAGTTCCTCGGTAATCAGGCTCTGGGATTCCGCTGCCGGAGTCGCCATCTTGCCTTCTTCCACAACACCCTTGTAATCCGTTACAATCAGATCCTTTTCATCAAGACCTTCTGTGATTTCAATGAGCAGATCGGAGCTTACGCCGGTCTTTACATATTTCTTTCCGACAGTCATGGTTGACGGGGTAAAGGTAAATACAAATTCACCCTTGTCATCCACATTGACTGCTTCCACGGGAACTGTCATGACATTTTCCACGGATGCGGTCAGAATCGAACATTTTGCATCCAGACCTAAATAGATATTCTCATCCGGATTGTCGATAGATATGGTTACAAGTACCTGTGCACCGGCATTTCCGTTCTGTACTGCGGAATGGTTGATGGTTGCAACTTTTCCCTTATATTCATTTTTTAAACTCTTGATGGTAACATCCTGTCCGACTGCCAGTTTTTCCAAATCGGTTTTGCCGACACCTAAGCTTACATGTACATCATCAAGACTTGAGAAAGTACAGATCGGAGTTCCTGCCGTCGCAGTATCACCCTCGGTATAATTGATTGCGGTTACAACACCGTTAAACGGAGCAATTAAACCGTTTTCATATTTCAGAAGGGCATTCATGCTCTGTTCGTTCTGAATGCTGGAAAGTTCTTCCTGAAGAGTCTTATTCTCTTTGTCATACGCATTTCCGAGCTGGCCCTGCAGTGTTTCCACCTCAGCCTTTGCTGCCTCTAATTTGCTCTTTGCCGTTTCCAGTTCTGCCTTATATTTGGTGGCATCCGTCTGGGCAGTCGTATAATCGGTGGTTTCATCCGTCGACTGTCTTGTAATATTTGCGATAACGGTCTTGGAATTTGCAACGGAATCCGAAAGTTCCTTATAAACCCCGGTGGACATGAATTTCTTAAGCGCTTCCACCTTTTCTTCTTCCGTCATCTTGACGTATTCTTCCGTTTCTTTGAATGCAGTAATAAGATTCTCCATCTGTTCCGTGCATTTCGCGATATTTGCCTCTTCAAATGCCATCTGCGTCTGAATTGCCGACTGGGAATGCTTGTAATTATCATTCTCTTCATAACGATTCACGCTTCCCTGGGATGCATCGTATTTTGCCTGCTTCTCTGCAACTTCGGCTTCATATTTCACAACGTCAGCCTGCGCTCTGGCAATTTTATTCCGAACCTGTCCGTCTCCGGTTAAGGAACTCTGGTATGTGTTTTCATTCATTTTTCCGCTGATTTCCAGCTGACGCATTGCGATGTTATAGTCTTCCTCATCGAATTTCAGAATCACATCACCCTTCTTTACATAGCTTCCCGCCGGAACCGCTTCTGCCACAATAAGATTCGAAGGTGCGGTAAAATGAATGGTCTGCTCACTTTCGATATTGCCGGTAACGGAAATCTCCGAAACGATATCGCCGGTTTCGGGTCTTGCAAGAGTAACCGTGCCGCCGGCCATTTTCTTCATCGCCTGAGATACCGCAATTGCAACACCTGCGATGACTAAAAGAAGTACCACAATCACGATAATGACGACTGTTAAAACAATTTTCTTTCTTTTTTTCTTTTTCTTCTGTTCAAGGACCTGCTGTCCCGTCATCTCTCCCGATAAACTGATTTCTTTATCTTTTCTTCCCATGATTACGATTCCTCCTTATTCGGATCCGTTTCCGTTCCCATATATACTGTAGTCTCTTCCGGCTGTTGATTTACGAATTCCGTACCTTCGCCGTACTGCGTTTCATTTCCCGTAAAATCCCCGCCGTTCATTTCTTCCTGCACCGGTGCTTCCTCGTAAGACTCCACAACCAAGTCATCTTCTTCATGATGTCTTACGCTCTTGACCTTCGTCGTGACGTTCTCCTGTGCCTTTGCAAGCTCTGCCCTGATTGCACTCTCGTCTTCGCCGGTATTCATTTCATCTTTATAAATCTGGCCGTCCATGATATGCACGATTCGACTTGCTTTTGCAGCAATTCCGGGATCATGCGTAATGATGATAACCGTTCTGCCTTCTTCATGAAGCTGCTTTAAGATTTCCAGAATCTCCACACTGGAGTGGGAGTCTAAGTTTCCGGTCGGCTCATCAGCCAGAATAATCGGCGGTGCCTGTGCAATCGCCCTTGCAATCGCTACTCTCTGCTGCTGACCACCGGACATCTCGGAAGGCTTATGCGACATACGCATTTCCAGACCGACCTTCCTTAAGGCCTCTTTCGCAAGCTCCGAACGCTCTCTTTTCGGAAGTCCTCTGTAGATTAACGGAAGCTCGACATTTTCAAGCGCCGTTAATGACGATATTAAGTTGAATCCCTGGAAAATAAAACCGATCTCTTTATTTCGAATATCCGAAAGCTCATCGTCTATCATCTCCGCAACGTCCTTACCGTGTAAACGGTAGGAACCGGAGGTCGGAACATCGAGGCATCCGAGCATATTCATAAGAGTAGATTTACCGCTACCGGACTGACCGATAATGGCTACGAATTCTTTTTCTCCGATGTCGAGGCTGATATGATTCAGCGCCCGCACTTCGTTTTCTCCGGGATTGTAGATTTTACACATGTCCCGGATTTCAATCAGATTTGCCATATTGAAATTTTCCCCTATTACAACAACAGATAAAATTATAAACTATTTATAAACAAAACTAAAATTCATTATCGTACAAAGCGTTTGGATTGTCAATTCATTAACAATACAGACAAGAAACAGTTAAGAATCTGAATAAGCAGGCTTGGATAAGTAAAGCCCGCCGAAAGGCGGGCTGCACAAACTTTTTAAAATACTGCAGCCCACCGGCAGGTGGGCTGTGTAAATAATTTATTAAAAGCACAGCCCGCCGGCAGGCGGGCTGTGTAAAATTACTTATTATTATCAACGCTGTAGTTCGGCGCTTCTTTTGTAATCTGGATATCATGAGGATGGCTTTCACGAAGTGCTGCCGCGGAGATTTTGACAAATCTTCCGTTTTCCTTAAGCTCCTGCACGTTGTGGCATCCGCAGTAACCCATACCGGAACGGATACCGCCGATCATCTGGAACACGGTGTCCTCGACATTTCCCTTGTAAGCTACACGACCTTCGACGCCTTCCGGAACCAGCTTCTTTGCATCGGTCTGGAAGTAACGGTCCTTGCTTCCGTTCTCCATCGCGGAAATGGATCCCATACCACGATATACCTTGTATTTTCTTCCCTGGTATAATTCCACATCTCCGGGGGATTCTTCGCATCCTGCGAACATGGAACCCATCATACATACGTCTGCGCCGGCTGCGATGGCCTTAACCATGTCACCGGAGTACTGGATACCGCCGTCTGCGATAACGGGGATGCCGTAGGTCTTTGCAACTTCGTAGCAGTCCATAACCGCGGAAACCTGCGGAACACCGATACCTGCAACGATTCTGGTCGTACAGATGGATCCGGGACCGATACCAACTTTAACGGCATTTGCACCGGCTTCAATCAAAGCCTTGCAAGCCTCACCGGTTGCAATATTACCTGCAATAATCTGGATATCGGGGAATTCATCACGAAGCATGCGGAGGCACCTTAATACATTCTCGGAATGTCCGTGTGCGGAGTCAAGTACAACGACATCAACTTTTGCGGAAACCAGTTCTTTTACACGGTCCACAACATTTGCGGTAATTCCGACACCCGCGCCGCAAAGCAGTCTTCCCTGGGAATCCTTTGCGGAAAGCGGATATTTAATCGTTTTTTCAATATCTTTAATGGTAATGAGTCCGACTAAGTTATAATCATCATCCACGATGGGAAGTTTTTCTTTTCTGGATGCTGCAAGAATCTTCTTTGCTTCTTCAAGCGTAACGCCTGCCTTAGCGGTAACCAGACCTTCGGAAGTCATGCATTCCTTAATCTTCTTGGTCATGTCGGTTTCGAATTTCAGATCACGGTTTGTGATAATTCCGACCAGTCTCTTTCCCTCTGTAATAGGAACACCGGAAATTCTGAATTTACCCATCAGACTGTCGGCATCTGCCAGTGTATGTTCTGCGGTTAAAGAGAACGGATCGGTGATGACACCGTTTTCCGAACGTTTTACTTTATCCACCTCTTCTGCCTGCGCTTCAATCGACATATTCTTATGGATGATACCGATACCGCCCTGACGTGCCATTGCAATCGCCATGCGATGCTCCGTAACCGTATCCATTCCCGCACTCATCATGGGAATGTTCAGCTTAATGGTTTTGGTCAGATTCGTGGTTAAATCCACCTGATTCGGAATCACGTTGGAATAACCGGGCATCAATAATACATCATCAAATGTAATACCTTCGGAAACAATTCGACCCATTTTCTTACCTCCATTCTTTCTTCTATGTTATTTTTATTCTTACCTGATTGAAACAGTCTGCAATTTTCTTAAAAACAGCAGCGCTGCAACGAAACATGTATTACTGCAATTTTAATTTACTCGGAATCCCCGTGCGGATTGCCGAAATTGCTTTTTCATTTAAGGAAAGGAGAATCTTTCTCTTTCCTTCGTAATACATCACGAAATTCTTAAGTTCGTCCGTATCCTCCGTTCCGGTGGAATAATCGGATACGGTTACTTCGCGGTTTTTGAAATTATCAAGATGATAGGAATTCGCAGGTGCCACAATCTCTGCTTTGTTTAAATCAAAAACATCCACCCTTTTACGTTTGGACTGGTTATAAATCCGGTCCACTCTTAATTCCTTATCCATATAGGTATATTCAAATTCCACAACAACACGTCTGAAATACAGTACATAGGAAAGGACTCCGCAAAGGGCTGCACCTATTAAGAAAAAGAGGCTTACAAAAATCGCGCTGATAACGGATAACACCGCTAAGCCCACCATTGTAAACCCCAGAATCTTATTCATTTGATTTGGCTTTTGCTGAATCAGCAGTTCCTGATATGTATCAGTCATTTCGAAACCTCAAGTAATTATCGGATAAGACGTTCAAAAAAATATTTCCCCTATCTTATTACACTTGAGTTGGAAAATCAAGTAAATTTTTCTTAAATTTTCTTATTCTTTTTCAAGCCGTTTTTTAAGCCTTAAAAGTCCGCTTTACGCCTGACTTTCTTCCTTCTTCTCCGCTGCGTTCGGATCCTCGTCGTCGTCCTTGCCGCCCTTTAACATCAGGTTCGCAATGATACCGAGAATTAATGCACATGCAACCGAAGTAATGGAAACTTTACCGAAGGAAACGGACAGTCCGCCGATTCCGGCAATCAGAATCACGGAAACTACAAAGAGATTCTTATTCTTATTTAAATCCACGTTCTGAATCATCTTAAGACCGGATACTGCAATGAATCCGTAAAGCGCCATGCAGACACCTCCCATGATACAGGATGGGATGGAATTAACGAATGCAACAAACGGAGACAGGAAAGAAATGATGATTGCTCCGATTGCAGCGGCAATGATGGTCCAGACGGATGCATTTTTGGTGATTGCCACACAGCCGATGGACTCGCCGTATGTCGTATTCGGGCAGCCTCCGAAGAGTGCGCCGACCATGGAACCGACACCGTCACCGAGTAAGGTTCTGTGAAGACCGGGCTCGGTTAAAAGATCTTTTTCGATAATGGAAGAAATATTCTTGTGGTCCGCAATGTGCTCTGCGAATACAACGAATGCCACGGGAACATATGCTGCTAAAACAGTTCCGATATATCCGGGATTAATTTCCTTGAATGCACCGAGTGCTTTAAAGAACGTAAATTGCGGAACCTGGAAGAATGTGCCGAGCCCCACACCGTTTTCAACAAGTGCTTCAAACGGCGCAATATTTACTACCATGAGCTCTTCATTATTGAAAATCATACCGAAGAAAGTCAGGATGAATGCGAAAATATAGCCGGCAACGATACCGAGTATGAAAGGAATGAGCTTGCCGATTTTCTTTCCGTATACAGAGCACTGCATGATGACGAAAAGAGAAAGAAGTCCGACACCGATTGCCGCATAAATACTTGTGGTGGCGAAACCGCCGCTGGTTAAATCACCGACAGCATTGCCCGCAAGGCCTAAACCGATGATGGAAACGGTGGGTCCGATTACAACTGCAGGCATCAGTTTGTTGATCCATTTTACACCTGCCAGTTTTACGATTAATGCGATTACCACATACACCATACCTGCTGCCACGGCACCGATTATTAATCCGACATATCCGAGTGCAACCGTGGTTGCTCCTGCGAAAGCGGCAACCATGGAGTTGATAAATGCAAAGGAGGAGCCTAAGAATACCGGACTCTTCTTTTTCGTAAACAGTACATAAACCAGGGTTCCGACACCTGCTCCGAATAATGCGGCCGCGGAACTCATTCCGATGGCGCCTTCCCCGTAAATTGCAATCAAATCCGTATTATTGTTGATGATAATGGGAACGACCAGCGTGGCAGTCATAATTGCAAGTAACTGCTGAATAGCAAAAACGATAAGCGCACCGAATTTGGGCTTATCGTCTACCTGATAAATCAGTTTCATGATTCATTTCCTCCTTAACTAATATATCCGGAAGGGGAATTAAGTTGACCGAATGCGGAAAAAGTATGATAATAAACGGAAAGGATTGCATTGCAGTCCGCCATTACAAATTGCAAGGTAATTATATAAATGTCAGATATAATGAAAGAAAAGGAGTCTGCAGAGATTGAAGCAAACGCAGATTCCGTAAAAGAGAAAGAATCTGCAGAAATTGAAACAAACACAGATTCTCCGAAAAAAACAAACAAGACTGCTGCGGGTGAAACTCCGGATGCGGATGCTCCAAATTACGACATCTTAAAATGGGACGTCCCGGAAGCCAACTCCGTCAGGGAAGAAATCAAGCATCAGAACGAAAAGGCAGCGAAGCTTCCTTTTAAAAAGAAAATGGAGCACTTCTGGTATTATTATAAGGTACCGGTCTTTGTACTGATCGGAATCCTGGCGTTCGCCACATATTTGATTCTGCACTTTACGGTCTTTGCGCCGAAGCCCTATGCCTTTTCCGCTTATGCCATAAACAGTGCCTATGTAAAGGATATTACAACGGAAGAAGAAAATGATCTGGATCGTTTTCTTGACGGGTTTAATCAACAAATGAATTTCGACCTGACAAAAACCAGGTCTGAAATTAATGCGGAAATCACAATCAGTCCGGGTTCCACCGACAATTTAGCCCTTGCCTACGACATGAACTTAACAGCCGCGGGTCTGGACGGAGACATCGATATTTTAATCGGAAGCGGTGATATTATCGATTATTACGTTCCGGGCGATTTCTATCGGGATACCATCGATCACTATCTGCCGGCGGATTTCTATGAATACTTAAAATCCAATGATTTGATTTACAGCTATCATAACGAGACAGACGGGAAGGACTACGAAGTCGGCATTTTCATTGCGGGTGCAAAGCGTATGCCCGAAACCGGTCTTTATGAAGGAACAAACATTGATGCACCCGTTGCTGCGATTTGTACGGCGCATTCACCGAGGATCGATACGGCGGTCGCGTTCCTGGAGTATTTATTCGATTTCCCGGCATGTGCTGAGTAAATTCCGAATAGCAGCTGCCCGAAGTATTTACCCGGAGTTCGGATGCAGTGGCAACTTACCCCTCGCAAACACTTTCGGGCGGCTTTCGCAGTTTAATTATTAGTTTCGAAATATATAATGTAATAAAAAAATATAAATTCCGATATAAAGGATACAGATAACCATATGACACTCGACAAGAATAAACCCATCGGTTTCATGGATTCCGGTCTCGGAGGATTAAGCGTTCTTCGGGAAGCGGTAAAATTAATGCCGGAAGAAAACTTTGTATATTTCGGGGATTCTGCCAATGTTCCGTACGGAACCAAGCCCCGCGAGGAAATCAGAAGACTTACGTTCCGCGCGGTGGATGAACTCCTGGAATATGAGATCAAAGGACTTGCAATCGCCTGCAATACCGCGACTTCCGCAGCCGTAAAGGACCTTCGCATCATGTATCCGGACCTTCCGTTAGTCGGAATCGAGCCGGCGATTAAGCCTGCCATTGAGCAAAGTAAGGGCGGCCGCATTCTGGTTATGGCGACCCCGATGACAATTAAACAGGAAAAATTCCGTCACCTGCTTGAAATCTACGGGGAAGGTCATGAAGTCATCTCCGTTCCCTGCGACGGGCTTGTAAGCTTCGTGGAAAACTGCATGTTTGATCAGGAACTCTTAAATGTCTATTTCAAGAAGCATTTATCTCCTTTTATTACCGATAATACCGAAAGCATTGTGCTCGGCTGCACCCACTATCCGTTCCTGAAATCCAACATTCTGGAATTCTTAAAGGAACGACACGGCAGGGAGGACATTATTTTAATCGACGGAAGCTTCGGTACCGCAAGAGAGTTAAAAAGAAGACTGAAGGAAAAGGATCTGTTAAGAGAGCCCTCCGGTATTCCGGGACATGTGGAAATCCTAAATTCCTCCTCGGATTCCGAGATGGTTGAAAAAAGCTACGCGCTTCTTAACATGCCGGAAATATAACTTTTATTAAATGTAAAAGGTACTGAACAGACATATACTTTTTAAAGAAATAAGAATTAAAATTAAACGAATTGAAGATATATGAAAGGTAAACGCCATGAAAGAAAAACTCTACACCATCCCCTTAAATGATGCGGTAAATGCAAATGACGAATGTCCCTTCTGCTTTGTGGAACGCGAGGTGGAACAGGGATTGCTTGATTTCTGCTTAGGTTCCGGTTCTTCTTACATGGTCAGTGAAATCCGTGATATTACGGATAAAGAAGGCTTTTGCAGAATGCATTATAAGAAGATGTTTGACTACGGCAACACTCTCGGCAACGCCTGGATGTTAAAGACACATTACATGGAAATGCGTCGCCAGATGGAAAAGGCAATGGATTCCTACAAGCCCGGCGCCAAGCCTTCGATTTTTTCAAAGAAACCCGCAGACGGCGGAATGCGAAACTCCGTTGCCGCATGGGTGAAAGAGAAAAACGATTCCTGCTATATCTGCAACCAATACAAAGAGACCTATGCGCGTTACCTTGATACCTTTGTCTATCTTTGGAAAAACGATTCCGCTTTCCGTGACAAGATTAAGAATTCAAAGGGCTTTTGCATCACGCATTTCGGGGACCTTTGCGAAATTGCGGAGAATAAATTAAATGAAAAAGAGAAGGAAGAACTCTTTGCGATAGTCTTCCCTCTCATGAAAGCAAATATGGAACGTCTTCAGGAAGACGTCAACTGGATGATTGAAAAATTCGATCACAGAAATGCAAATGCCGACTGGAAAACATCCAAGGACGCCATCCAGCGCGGCATGCAGAAGTTAAAGGGTGGCTATCCCGCCGACCCGGTTTACCAGCAGAAAAAATAATTATCTGTCCCATTTGTCGCAGAGAGAATTAATCTGATCGGCGAATTTCGCCAGATCCTTATTGGTTCCGCCCTCATTATGCGCAATAACGGTAAGCAGTCTGTTTCCTGCTGCCAGGAGACGCGCAAAGACTTCCGAAACACGCTTCGAGCCTTCTTTTTTCTTTACCGCAACAGGCTCTGCTTCGTAGATGAATTCATCTGCAACCATATCGAATACGGTTCCGCTGTAAGGAGCGTATGTTGTCTGTCCGCATTCCTCGTGCAGGTACTTACAGAATGACTTAATTGTCTCATCTTCCCCATGTACAAGAAAGACCCTCTGCGGGAGATTTTCAAAAGCACAAACCCAGTCTGTCAGACCGTTCTTGTCCGCATGTCCGGAAATACCGGCAAGCGTCAGAATATGTGCATTCACATCAATCGTTTCACCGAAAAGCTTTACACTCTCCACTCCGTCAACAAGGGCACGTCCGAGCGTTCCGATTGCCTGATATCCGACGAAGAGAATCGTGCATTCCTCTCTCCAGAGATTATGCTTTAAGTGATGCCTGATACGACCGGCCTCACACATACCGGATGCGGAAAGGATTACCTTCGGCGTCATGTCAAAGTTAATCTGTTTCGATTCCTCGCTTGTAATGGAAAGCTTCAGCCCCGGGAAGGAAATCGGGTTGATTCCCTGACGGATTAATTCCATCGTTTCCTCGTCATAGCAATCGCTTAAGTTTCTCTGGAAAATTCCCGTTGCTTCCACCGCCAGCGGCGAATCCACGTAAACTTCGAAATTCTCCCACCCTTCCACTAAACGTCCGACCTTGATTTTACGAAGGAAGAAAAGCATTTCCTGTGTTCTGCCGACTGCAAAGGAAGGAATTACGACATTTCCGCCGCGGTCAAAGGTTTCTTTTAATATTTTTGCAAGCTCACTAACATAATCCACGCGTTCCGACGTATGAATCCTGTTTCCGTAAGTGGACTCCATTACCACATAATCCGCCTGCTTTGTCGGAATCGGGTCACGTAAAAGCGGCTGGTTGGTATTTCCGATATCACCGGAAAATACAATCTTCTTTTCGTTTCCGTTTTCCCGAAGCCAGAGTTCAATGCTGGCAGAACCCAGCAAATGTCCTATATCGGTAAAGCGGAAGGAAACCTCATCACATAAATCATAAATGCGGTCATAATGGAACGGCACGATTAAACGGATTGCACCGTCCGCATCTTCCATCGTATAAATCGGTTCTCCGTCATCGATGTAGGCGCCGCGCTTTTTCTTTCTCTGCTTCCACTCTGCTTCCTGCATCTGAATGTGAGCACAGTCACGAAGCATGATGGAACACAAATCTGCAGTGGCATCCGTCATTAAAATCTGCCCGCGAAAGCCCCTTGCATACAGCTGCGGAAGCATTCCGGAGTGATCGACATGCGCATGTGTCAAGAATACGTAATCGATACTTGCTTCATCAAAGGGAAGGGGTGCATTTTCAAATACATTTACCCCCTGCTCCATACCATAGTCCACTAGAATTCTTTTCTTTCCGACCTCGATGCAGTGACAGCTTCCCGTAACCTCGTGATCGGCACCGACAAATGTAAGTTTCAAGCTGCTTCGCCTCCCTTACAGGAAAATTTTTCCGATCAGACATGCAATTGCAACTGCCGGCGTATCAAAAGAAACCTTTCTTCCGATTCCTGCGTCGCAGATTGCTTTAAATGCAACACTCTTTGGATTGTTCATGATGTATTTTTTAATCGGCCAAACCGGTCCGAAGAAACGCTCGGATTTATCAAAGAACGGCGTATCCACAGGCCCCGGGCAAACCGCGGTGACGTGAATTTTACTCTTTTTTAATTCCATTCCGAGTGATTTGGAAAATGAAAGAACATATGCCTTGCTTGCACAGTAAACGCTGAAAGAAGGAATCGGCATGAATGCTGCACTGGACGCAAGATGAATGATATGACTGCCCCTTCTCATATACGGCAGGCAGATAGATGTAATATTGGTCAGGGCTTCACAGTTTAATTTCACCATCTCGGTTTCGTCCTGACGTTTCATGGAATCGAACCGACCGTGAAGTCCCTCTCCTGCACTCTGGAAAAGCATTCTGATATTCGGATGAAGCCTGGCCAGTACATCCTCGAACGCATCCATGTCTTCCGGATTCGTAACATCCATAATGATGATACGGTTTGCATGATGCAGATGTTTGGAAAGAATGCGGAGTTTTTCCTCGTTTCTTCCCACAATCCAGAGTTCGTCAAGACTGCGAAATCTCCGGTCAATTTCAAGAGCAGCTTCCCATCCGATTCCGGATGAAGCTCCCGTAATAATAGCAACCTTCATTTTGCTACCCCCTTACTTACATATGCCTCCCCCCACAGAACGCATATGCATGAATTCTGAAATTCATGTATTTTTTCCATGAATTATTATATTTAATATTTCCTTCGCTTTTGTATAACTTTGGAAGGACTATTTAGCAATATCGCTGTAGAAGCAGAACGTATTTCCGCCGAGCTTTCTTGCGCCGACCATTGCTTCATCGGTATGACCGTAAATTTCCGCTGCACAGTCGCCGTCATCAGGGCTCATTGTAACACCGACGGAGGATGTGATTGCAAGGCCTCCCGGCAATGTTAAGTTTGTCATCTCGCAGATTCCCTTTGCAATACGCTCCGCAACATTTCTTTCGGATACATCGTAAAGGCAGATGAAGAATTCGTCGTCACCGATACGTCCCATGATATCATCGGAACGAAGGTGCTTGCGAATTACATTTACAACATTGACCAAAACCTGGTCGCCCATTTTATATCCGAAGGTTAAGTTTACTTCCTTGAAGGAGTCGATATCGAGTAAAAGGTAAGTGTGCTTTAAACCGTCGGAGGTCATCTGACCGAGCGCACGCATTACGGCATTACGGTTCAATGTTCCGGTCAAGTCATCTATTTCGCTTCCGTAGATGGCTTTCTTTAAAAGGATTTTCTCTCCGTCCTCATTGATGAAGAGAACTTCCAGCAATTTTTCATCGTTTAAGTCGGTATTGATGGTCGAAACGTTTACCCAGCACTCATCATCACCCTTCTTCAAAAGGATATCCAGATTGCAAAGGTCGGTCTGACGGAGTCCGCCGCCTGCCAGATGGGTAAAGAACTCTTCCGCAGATGCCAGAAGTTTCGGTTCAATCGGCCACATTCCCGTAACCAGAGAGAAATCGGTAAGTTTCTCCGGAATGTCCAGATTTCTTGAGCTTAAAAGTGTTCCGTCATAATGAACGAGCACTCCGTCCTCTCTTCTGTATCCGCAGAGCGTATAATAATCTTCGCAGCCGAAACGGCTCTTTCTGCGCTCTCCGAATAAATGGATAATTCTGTTAAGATCTTCTTTTTTGATTCCCTGCATTTCACCCATTTTCTAACCCTCTCCTTTAATTTATGGTTGTTTGAAGTTACTCTTCTTTTCCAGCTGTTTCTTTATTTTCTGTTTCTTTTGTTTCCGGTTCGATTCCGTTTTTCTCAAGGTGGTCTTTGATAAACTTCACGAATTCATCCCTCGGAAGCGGTTTCGAGAAGTAGAAGCCCTGAATGTAATCGCAGCCCATTTCCTCGAATTTCTTTAAGGTCTCTACGTCTTCGATACCTTCCGCAACGATATCCATATTCATGTCCTTAATCATGCGGATTGTATTTACACCGATAGCATAAAGCTTGGTATTTTCATCAATCCTGGTAATGGATTTATCCAGCTTAATAATCGAAAGCGGCATCTCGATGGCACGGGAAATATTGGAATAACCGGTTCCGTAGTCGTCTAAGGAGAAATGGAATCCGCGTGCACTTAAATTCTCGATATTGGTCATCAGTTCGTTTTGCTCAAACGCTGCCGCCGTTTCGGTGATTTCCAGATTAATCTGCTCCGGACGGATCTTGTATGCCGCAAGGATCATGGAAATCTCCTTGGCTAAATTTTTCTCCAGACACTGTATGGTGGAAAGATTGACATCAATTACCTGAATGCCCAAATCTTTGAAATCATCGCTTGCAATAAACCGGCAGACTTCTTCTAAAACATAATGCCCGATTCGGTGAATCGTTCCGTTCTGCTCCGCAACCGGGATGAAAATATCGGGCGGAATGAAGCCGTGTTCTTCGGTTTTTAAACGGATTAAAGCTTCCGCAGTCGTGAACCGCCGCTCCTTGATGGAGTAAATCGGCTGATAGTAAACTTCGAATTTGCGATAGGTCAGTGCGTCTTCCAGAATGCTGTCGAGATCCTTTAAGACATCGAAATTCTTCTTTCGCATAATCTCTTTTGCGTAGATGACACCCTGTCTGTACGGGGATTCGTCAACCTGTCCGCCGAAGAGCATAACGCTTTTTTCGTCCTGTAAATCTTCCGGCCAGTGCGCTACGCAGACATTGGCAAGAAGGGATATTTCCACGCCGCGGAACGTAAAGCCGTCCGACAGTCTTTTCTGAATTGTCTTGGCACATTCCGGTACAAGCGGCCGGTCATCATTTTCAACGATTAAACGATATCTTCCTTCGCCGATGTAATAATATTCCGCGCGAATCCTTTTATCGCGGCATTCTTCGGAGATTACCCTTGCAACCTCTAAAGAAAGTTTCGAGGAGGACTGATATCCAAGGGAACGATTTAACGTCCGGTAATTCGAAATATCGATAAACACAAATACCATGTAGCGCTTTGTGATTTGCGCTTTCCGTATATTGTCCACATACGCCGGAAGGCGAAGAAGACCGGTCTCCGAGTCGATATTTTCCTCAGGCCTTATGACGATAAGACAGACATAAAGGACGCAGACCGAAATCGCAAAGCTTTCAATTAGCAAAACCGGGTAAAGAAACTGTATCACAACCGCAAGGATTATCGCAGGGATAATCATGAAGATGGATATGTATCTTCCGATCTGCAAAGTCTTCCGATAGACAATCAGATGGACTACCGCGGCCACCAGATAAAAGATTGCAACCGCGTAATTAATCCAGAAAAGATTGCCTCTGATATAATTTCCGTTCTCATCGAAATGGAATACATTGTGCCGAAACAGGTTCAAAACCAACATGAATACTTCCACTTCAATGGGCAGGGACATCAGTATTTTATAGGTGGAATTCTTCGTGGTTTTATGTGCGGAACCTGTAATGCCGATTACAAATATCAAATAAAACGGAAGGGTACAACTGTGGAATAAAAGATACAGGGTATGAAATGCGTATTTGGCGATGTAGAAATTGTCACCGCTGTGGTCGAAAGCAACCGCGTATGCATCAAAAATAGTCGTAAAGAACGCAACAACCACAAGTGCCAGAAAATCGCGGTTCAGGCGACCTTTCAGCATCTTGCGGGTGATGAAAGATATAATCAATACCCCGAATATTACGATTGCAGCATAGTCAAAATATGCTATCTTCTCCATATTCACCCTCCATACCATATACTTTACCACAAATGTCGCCACGGGGACAGTCCCTGTGGCGACATTTTGCTTTATTTTATCGTTTTTCGATAAACTTTTGCCCGAAATACCGGGTTTTTATCGTTAAACATTAAAATGTCACCAGAGGGACTGTCCCTCTGGCGACATTTTGCCAAAAAAATACCGGAGGATTTCTCCTCCGGCTTTCAACATCTTAAATCTGGGGTAACTTTGCAAGGGAAGCTGCGATTTCCTCATCGGAAGGAATGTAGTTCGTCATCTTGCCGTCATGGAATGCTTCATATGCGTACATATCGAAGTAACCGGTACCGGTTAAGCCGAATACGATGGTTTTCTCTTCGCCGGTCTCCTTGCACTTCAGCGCTTCATCGATTGCTGCACGGATTGCGTGGGCGCTTTCGGGAGCGGGAAGGATGCCTTCCACTCTTGCGAACTCCTCTGCTGCCGCGAATACATCGGTCTGCTTCACCGATCTTGCTTCCATCAGGCCGTCATCGTAAAGCTGGGATAAAATCGAGCTCATGCCGTGATAGCGAAGTCCTCCTGCATGGTTCGGTGCCGGGATGAAGCCGGAGCCTAAGGTGTACATCTTTGCAAGCGGACATACCTTTCCGGTATCGCAGAAGTCGTATGCATATTTACCTCTTGTAAAGCTCGGGCAGCTTGCCGGTTCTACCGCGATAATCTGATAATCTGCCTCGCCGCGAAGCTTTTCGCCCATGAACGGGGAAATCAGTCCGCCAAGGTTCGAACCGCCGCCTGCACAGCCGATAATCATGTCGGGCTTGATATCATATTTTTTCAATGCAGCCATGGTCTCCAAACCGATCACGGACTGGTGAAGAAGTACCTGGTTTAATACGCTTCCGAGTACATAACGATAACCTTCGCTCTTTACCGCAACTTCCACTGCTTCGGAAATTGCACATCCGAGTGATCCGTTGGTTCCGGGGAACTCCTCTAAAATCCTGCGCCCCACTTCGGTATCCATGGAAGGGGAAGGAGTTACGGATGCGCCGTAAGTTCTCATTACTTCACGACGGAAAGGCTTCTGCTCATAGGAAACCTTTACCATGAACACTTTACAGTCCAGTCCTAAATAGGAGCAGGCCATGGAAAGTGCGGTACCCCACTGACCTGCACCGGTCTCGGTGGTAACACCCTTTAAGCCCTGCTTCTTTGCATAATAAGCCTGCGCAATTGCGGAATTCAGTTTATGGGATCCGCTCGTGTTATTTCCTTCGAATTTGTAATAAATCTTTGCCGGAGTCTGAAGTTTCTCCTCTAAGCAGTACGCACGTACCAACGGTGACGGACGATACATCTTGTAGAAATTCCGGATTTCCTCGGGAATCGGAATATATGCGGTATCGTTGTCAAGCTCCTGTTTTACCAGCTCATCGCAGAATACTCCGCCAAGCTCCTCTGCCGTCATGGGCTGTCCGGTTCCGGGGTTAAGAAGCGGAGCCGGTTTATTCTTCATATCCGCACGTACATTGTACCAAGACTCGGGCATCTCGCTTTCTTCTAAGTAAATTTTGTAAGGGATTTCTTTGTTTGGCATATCAATGCCTCCTTTCTTCCGCTCGTGCGGATTAATCTTTTTTATGGAATTACAAGCTCTCCGCAATATTGTAAATCAGTCTCTCCGTCTTCTCCCATCCAAGACATGCATCGGTAATGGACTTGCCGTACACACCGTCGCCGATTTTCTGGTTTCCGTCCTCTATATAGCTTTCCACCATGAATCCCTTCACCATTCTGCCTATGTCGGCATTGTGACGGCAGGCGTGAAGCACCTCGGAAATAATTCGCGGCTGCTCGAACGGATTCTTTCCGGAATTCGCATGATTGGTATCAATTACAACCGCAGGATTTAGGAATTCGCCCTTCTGATATTCTTCACACAGACGGATTAAATCCTCATAATGATAATTCGGAAGGCTCTGACCGTGCGTGTTTGTATATCCGCGAAGAATCGCATGCGTATGCAGATTGCCCGTGGAATGCACCTCCCATCCTCTGTAAATGAACGTATGAGGATGCTGGGCTGCATTGATTGCGTTCATCATGACGGAATAGTCGCCGGAAGTCGGATTCTTCATGCCGACCGGCACGGAAATTCCGGATGCCACGAGTCTGTGCTGCTGATCCTCCACGCTTCTTGCACCAACCGCAACATATGCAAGCACGTCCTCCAAATACTGATAATTCTCCGGGT
>CADANR010000060.1 GCA_902789265.1 uncultured Lachnospiraceae bacterium
GATTATTGTCAAATCCAGGAAGGCTATATTACTAAAAGTGGCTGGGAGTTTTTGATTTCCCATTATGGATACGAAACTTTATATGATATTAACTGTAAAAGTGGATGGATTGATGCCGGAAGCGTTGAAGAATACATTAAAGATTTGGATTATGAAATAGAACTTGGAGCAAAGTTAGAATAATGAAAAAGTGTATGGAAAATAAAAGATGTTTTCATAAAAATATTATATTATCTACCTGTATAGTGTGCATCTTTATCCTTTCCGCATGCCAGAATACGCAGTCAATTATCGGAAAGTGGACTTCGGGAAATGAATACAAAATTTTTTATGAAGATGGGCGCTATGAAGAAGGAACAACCGGAAGCAACCCGGTTTCTGCGGAAGGTACATATACTTTGAACGGAGATCATCTTACAACAACAATTTTCGGGGAATCATTCGGATACCGCGTAGAATTTGACGGAAGTAATGAAATGCATCTGACATCTGAATCAAACGATATGCTTTACTTCGTCTGGAAGAGAGAATAACAATAACCAACGAGAATTTTGATAAATAGGGACAGACCTATAGGGACTAGTTTTGATGTACGAAACCTTCCTTTACGGAAATGAAACAGCTAAGAATTTGATTATCCAGCCGGTAGATGAAAGAGAACTTGAATCGATTCCGAAAGAAGTGGAAGAGATAAGAAAACTGACCGGCACGGAAGACTTTGCGCTTTTGGCAGTAAAGGTTAATAACTGGAATATAGATTTATCGCCATGGAATGCCCCTGCTGTATTCGGAAATGAGAATTTCGGGGACGGAGCAGAAGAAACGTTAAAGTATATCAATGACTTAGCAGAAGGAGAATATAAAGGGCATAGAATTGTTCTGGGGGGATACTCCCTGGCAGGTCTTTTTGCTTTATGGGCAGGAACAAAGAGCGATGCTTTTGATGGAATTGTGGCTGCGTCACCTTCGGTATGGTTTCACGGTTTTACAGAGTACTTGAAAGAATATGAAATGAAAGTCGGTACGGTTTATTTAAGTCTTGGAGATAAGGAATCAAAGACCAGGAATGCAGTGCTTTCAACTACGGATGCATGTATCAAAAAGACGCACGAGATTTTACTTGGGCAGGGAATAAAATGTTCGCTGGAATGGAATGAAGGGAATCATTTTAGGAATCCAGAGATACGAATGGCAAAAGGTTTTGCTTGGGCATTGATGACTCAAAAAAAGGGGGAATACAATGAGCAGATTAAAAGAAATCCGTAAGGTGGTAGGAAAGAAACTGAATAAGATGGAAGATGAGGATAAGCGTAACAGCGCGGTGAATCATCTGTACGGTGTTTCGCTGGCGGCTACATTGATTGCAAAGAAGCGCGGTCTTGATCCGGAGCTTGCTGCTATTGCAGCCATGCTCCATGATCTTCATGCTTATAAGACCGGTTCCTATGATGATCATGCACATCTTGGAGCAGAGCTTGCAAGAAAGATACTGGAAAAGCAGGAAGATATGACGGAAGAAGAAATTGATATTATCTGTTCTGCCATCTATCACCATGATGATAAGGCAAACATTGATTCTCCGATGGATGAAGTACTAAAGGACGCAGATGTGATGCATCATGTTATGAATGATTTATCTAAGCCGATAAAAGAAAAAGAGCAGTTGCGATATGACAATTTATGCAAGGAGTTTGGATTGTAATGGTAACGGGATTTTGATTTAGGAATATGAACCAAATACAAAGTATACCGACCGGTTTGAATTTTATCAAAATTACGCAAAGAATGAAGGAATAGGGCTTTGGCAGTACGAAGAGTTTGCAAATCGGTAGCGTATAGAGAAAAAAGAAGTTTAAGAAACAGGCATGAAAAACGACAGGAGTAAGGGTATGAACAATATAGCACTTGCAAACGAAGCCATTCGAATTACGAAAGAAAAAAAATACTTCATAAATGACAAAGAAATTCATCTGCCCGATGAAGATTACGAAGAAGTAATTGTAATTACTCCGGATGACGGTTTGAATCTCCTTTCGGAAGGTCTTAAAACATTGAAACAACAGGAAATGTGCAGGATTTCGGTAGTGAACATGGATTCCTACCAGGCCGGAAGAAAGTTTGCTCATTCACTTGTTATGAATTTTGCAAATGCCCATAATCCCGGAGGCGGATTTAAAATGGGCGCAACGGCGCAGGAAGAATCGCTTTGCAGATGCTCTACACTGTATGCATCGATTGATTCGAAGAAAGCATCGGAAATGTATGTATATAACAATACGCATGCAAGTCGTGTGGAATCGGATTACATGCTGATTTCGCCTAAGGTTGCCGTATTTCGGGACGAAAAATATGATTTGCTGGAAGAACCGGTTCTGCTCGGTGTCGTGACGGTTCCGGCTCCAAATCGTTACGGTGCGGCGATGATTGCGTCTGATAAACTGATAGAGGATACATTCCTTAGAAGAATTCGGATTATGCTTGCAGCTGCTGCAAAATATCAATATAAGAATCTGATTCTCGGTGCATGGGGATGTGGTGCGTTCGGCAATTCACCGAAGAAGGTGGCCGGATATTTTAAGGAAATCATCGTAGCGGAAGAATACGGAAAATGTTTTGATGAAATCTGTTTTGCAATATACGGGAATGAAAACGGGAAAAATATTACCGCATTCAGGGAGTGTTTTAAGTCAACTACCCACGACCTAAAGGTCATGGGGTTGTAACTGCCCAGTCGTAGTAACGGCTTACGCCTCCGACCTTTAACCCCAATAAGTATTACTACTTAAAGTGGCGTTACATCATAGGGTGGTTGACAGCACCCTTTACGACAAAGTTTACTCTGCCGTAACTGTATCAGGTACTGGGATTCATCGTTTGATTTATAGCCACAGTTTTTGCAGGTAAACAGATGTATCTTTTTATCACGGTTTGCCTTTTCAATGTGTCCACAAACAGGACAACACTGACTTGTGTAGCGAGGGTCAACCTTAATAACGGTACACTGATTCTGTTTCGCCTTATAAATGAGTTTCTGTTCAAAGTCATAGAAAGACCATGATACAGACACATAACGGTCTTTGGTTCTAACATGCTCTGTGGCATTGCGAACGCCTGACAAATCCTCAAGAACAAAGAGAGTATGCTTCGGGTTGTTCTCAACGAGTGCCTTCGATACCCGGTGGTTTACATCCTGCATCCAACGGTTTTCTCGCTGACCGATAGCACGGAGTCTACGTCTTGCAGATGGAGTCTGACGCATTTGGAGTTCTTTACGAAGTTTGGAATATTGCGCACGTTTCTGCTTGATTGCTTTACCGCTTACAAATCCAGTCTTGTGCTTACTGTCATAAGTGGCAACAACAAAGTTAATACCTCTGTCAATGCCAACAACATTGCAGATATCGGAAATATTGCTTTCTTCGACATCATAGCTAACAGGGATATGTAAAAAATACTTGCCATGCATATTAACAAGTTTTGCTGTACCAAACTTGTAGATTGTGTGATCAAAATATTTAGACATACCTTTGGCAAAATAAGGCAGTTTGACACGACCATTCAGCGTATTAACTGAAAAACAGCCCTGTGTAAGAGAATAATCCCTGTTCCAAACAAGGTCATACTGAGGTTTCTTAAAAGAAGGTTGAATCCACTTCTTTTGGTTTTCAAGAATAGTCTTATATTTAGCGATAACGGTCTTAAAAACAGACTGAGCCATCTGTGATTTAAGCCCAAACCTCTCTCGGAGTGTAGAATATAAAACCTTGTTAAGCGAGAATTGCTTTAAGTCGTGGGTACGAAACACATAGTCAGATACATAATTGCAGGCATCAGCATAAACAGACATGGTTTTATCAAGTAAAGCCCTGCTGTCTGTGTTAACAGATATCTGAATTTTAGCCGTAACTGTCATCTGTTCCATAAGTAAACCTCATTGATATTACACTATATATGATATAATACATATTAGTGAAAATCAATATATTTGAGGAATTTGCTATGGATATAATAGATAAAACTAGGAAATCTTTTGGTCGGATGGTTACTTTGCTTGTAGTATAGGAGAAGTATCATCAGCTACCATACAAAAATACATCGAGAGCCAAGGTTAAGGGCTACGAATTTACAAGGCTCCTCCCACCGCCCGGGGGCAGTGGGTTTCCGCCTACTGCGACCGGAAGGATTTTATTTATGAAAAAACAATTTTAAGGATAAATGCATAGAAGAATTATTGGTGGATGCATAAGAAGATGAATGGTTATACATGGGAATCAACAAAGAAATAAAATGAAAGAACTGTTTACTTTATTTTTGACATTTGCGCGTATAGGTGCGTTTACATTTGGCGGTGGCTATGCAATGCTATCGCTGATTGAACATACCTGCGTAGAAAAGAAAAAATGGATTACTCATGATGAAATGATGGAGATTACAGTAATTGCTGAATCAACACCCGGACCGATTGCAATTAATTTGGCAACATATGTTGGATACAAAAAAGGGAAACTTTTAGGATCGGTTATGGCTACGCTTGGCATGGTACTTCCGTCGTTCATAATCATATTTATTATCTCTTTGTTTTTTGATCGTTTTCTTGATATTGCATGGGTTGCCGGAGCATTTAAAGGGATTAAAATTGCAGTTGGTATTTTGATTGTGGATGCAGCGGTTAAGATGCTTTTAAAAGGAAAATGGAAAGCGTTGCAAGTGGTGATTTTAATCATTTCTTTTACAGGAATGATGGTAATCAATTTTCTTTCGCTGCATATTTCGTCATTGGTATTGATGGCTTTATCGGCTCTTATTGGACTTTTGGCTTTTTTTGTAAATAAAAAAATGAAACAGGGGGACTGATTAAGAGATGGTTTATTTGGATTTATTAATTGGTTTCCTTAAAGTTGGTTTCTTTTCTTTCGGCGGGGGATATGTTTCCATAGCATTAATTCGTGAGATAGTTTTGTCTCACGGATGGATGGATGAAGAAATGCTGACATATATGATAGCAGTAAGTGAGAGCACTCCCGGACCGCTCATGGTAAACCTTGCTACTTATATCGGAAGTTCAAAAGGAGGAATCATCGGTGCTGTTATAGCCACATCGGCAGTTGTATTTCCGGCATATGTTATTATTCTTTTGATTATGTTGTTGTTCAAAAGCTTAATGAAAAACAAAGCGTTTCAATTTGCTTTTGACGGATTAAAGCCGTGTATAATAGGTATTATTCTTGCAACCGGTCTGTTTGTGGCATGGAATAATTTGACAGTTTCAACGGAGGTAGGCTTTGATTATATAGCAGCAATTCTGACAGTTGTTCTCGCAACAATTTATTTTGGGTCACGAAAGATAGTTAAGAAGGGTATATCGCCAATCCTGTTAATTATAATTTCAGGAGTTGTAGGAGTATTGGTTTATGGATTTATATAAATACTTTTATAATTTGCCTGGCAATGAAGAACACAGGGTGAAAATGATTATAGCCACTGATACAGCTGAATACTTTTTCGGGCTTAATTCGTTATGCGGCGTCATCACTCTCTGCTTCGTCGTCGTTTAATTGTTCAATAGGGAAAGGGTTCGGCTTGGTGTCGGATGTTTTTTCCACATTTTCGCCGTAGATGGTCTTCCAGTCATTCTTCATGGAAATCGAAGTCCATCCGTATTGGTCACATAAATCATACATGTCCTGTGCCTGCTTAAGATTTCCGTACTCCCGTTCCAGATCGTCACAGCATACCATAAAGGCCAGGCTTCTGTACGGATTATTGCTGATTGTATATTCTGCCATACTCTGGTCTCCGGTGGTATTTCCGAAGGAAAGTACAGGCTGAGCGCCGATTTCCCGATTGATGACGGAGACTTTGTTCATTTTAAGATTTTTGACAAGAAATTCACCACCCAGCACCGGCTTGTCCGTATTCGTAAACTGGTAATCAAGCCCGTCTTCTCCGTTCTCGGCGGTGGCTACAACCGACTGGTCCGATCCGATAATATGTGACGGAGGAAGATTCAGTTTTCCGTTATCGGCAACAAGGGCGCGGGCAAGAAAACGGTCTGAACCACTGACAATATATACCGAGAAGTCATTTTCCAGCAGATAATCAATGACCTGAATCATGGGCTGATAGAAAGACTCACCGCGCGTTAAGTTTGTATAACCGGGGGCCGGAGTATCCGCGAATGCGACAATATAGTTTTCAAAATCATCCACGCTCATTCCCTCAAAAGAGGAAGCGATACATTTTCCGTGGTCCGTAGGAATTCCGTCTGCCGGTCCGCCGTTGATGACTGCTTCATAAATCCGTCTGGCAACGTCTTTTTCAAAATCGGTTGCTTTTCCTTTGTAAGTATCATCTTCAAGAATGCGGTGCATATAAAGACTGTAATCGAAATACGTCGGGTTCGTTTCGCTGCACAAAGTTCCGTCCATATCAAAAACAGCGATTCTTTTTTCCCGAGGAATATAATCTTCCCCACCTTCTTTCGTCACGGCTTCCACATACTCAATCAATTGTTTTTTTGCGGGAGAATCATCACTCCAGAGAGTCAGCATTTCCGCTCCCGTGTATTTCTTTTCACCGGTCTTATTGGCGTTGACGGATTTTATAATAAACAGACTGCCGACAATCAGCAGCAGAATAATGGCTGCAATGGATACATACATCCAAACGTTGTTTTTCTGATCTTTCATTTTACATATTCTCCTTATCGACTATATATTATATCATAATCGGGAATTTGTTTCCAAACATTTTAGCGCTTCGTACGAATGTTTTGAATTATACCAAAAGTCCGAAAATCATGATATGATGGAGGGGAAAAATAAGTCGTAAGTCATTCCGTTACGAATCACAACCGGAAGTGAGATTTATACGGACTGACGGTGAGAATCGAACTCTTATACAAAAAGGAGGATTGTTGAAGATGGATAAAACCGATTTGGCAAAAGAGCGTGTAAGGGAATTAAAATCTCACATTATACCGGCCGATGAAGTTGAAAAAGGGGAAAACAATCCCGAAACAAAAGCAGAGATTGTGCGTAAATACAAATCAAAAGCGGAAGATGTTCTGATAACTCTTGATTATGTTATGGAGAATTTCCCCGAATACCAAGGCCGGAGAGAGGATAAAGACTTAGAGAACGATATTCTTTTCTGCCGTCTGGCATACGGATTTCAGCCGGATGAGTATGCATTCTTCGGGCTTGAAAAACAGTCAAAAAAGGATTTTCATAAGGGTGGCTGACTTGCAGAAGGATTGAGTTACAATAAAGGTTCGGGAAAAGGGATAAAAAATGTCGCCTTGTTGGACATTTGTTGGATAATCGCCCTGATGCTTAGAGAAAAGAAATCAAAGGATGTTTTGCAATGAAGAAACAAATTGTGATAATAATAAGCCTGTTTGTATTGTTACTGGTTTTGGGCGGCTGTTATGCAATGCCGGCAGAACCGGAGCAGGTTTTACAAAAAGTGGAATTAAGTGCTGTTAAGGACGGAGATACCATTGTTGTAAAGGAATCCGACGGAAATGTGATTACAGTAAGGCTGATCGGAATTGATGCACCGGAATCCGTGGCATCGGAGGAGTATACCGAAAAGACCGGAAAAGAGAACAGTGAATACGGTGTAATGGCATCAGAACATTTAAAAGAACTGTTACAGGATAGCAATATACTGTACCTTCAATTTGATAAAGAACGGGTTGATAAATATGACAGGACATTAGCCTATGTATATGCATCAAAAGACGGAGATATTACCGGAATGGTAAACGGATGGATGGTTAAGGACGGATATGCGACCATCATGGAAATTGAACCTAATACAAAGTATGCCGACCGGTTTGAATTTTATCAAAATTATGCAAAGAATGAAGGAATAGGGCTTTGGCAGTATGGGGATTTTTAATATTCAGGAAATTACAGGAACATTTAAGAAAAAGTTACTCGACTTCAAAGCGTCTTTAGGAGAAGCGGTTCGATATGGAAAGGAGATTCCTTTTGCTGATAAAGATATCAATTATTCTTTGAAACTTCAGAACGAAAGACTGAAAGAAAAAGGAATTGATTTAGAAAGCAGGATATATGACCGTGATAAAGATGCAAACAAATTTCTTGCCGGAAGAAAGTGGAAAGATTCCCACTACGAGAGTACCATGTGCTACAGCTGGTGTGGCATCAAAAGGGTGGTAAAAAAAGACGGTAAGTGGCGATATACCGATGACAAAAAGAGCGTGATTTACGAAACGGTTACGGATGTGGTATCGGGAGAACATCCGGATAATGACCCGGTTAACTGTCCGAACTGTGGAATGGTATCAACCATTGCAGGTTTGCAGGACGGCTGCTCTTATTGCGGGACCAGGTTTCAGATGGATGATTTGTTCCCGAAGGTAAGCTCTTTTTATTTTCTTGATGATGTCGGAATGTCGAAAAAAGAGTTTTGGCAGGGATATTGGGTGTTTTATTTCATCGCTGTCGCGACATTATATGCTTTATGCTGTGTTCTTCGCGGTGAGATTTTCCTTCCGCACAATTTGATTCAGCACAGGTCCAATCTGATAGGCGTACTCATAGGCATTCCGCTTGGAAGTTTTCCTATCGGATATATACTGTATGCCTATTTCCTTATCATCAGAATGATTGTCAAGGCAATTCTGTCAGCCGGGAAAATGGGGACTGCCGGTTCGAGGAGAGCATTTGAATCCAGAATGAAAAAAATAAGTCCGGAATTTTCCTATGAATACTTTACGAGTAAGGCAATTTCGCTCATCAAGACAGCCATCTATTCGAAGAATCCGCAGGATTTGTTATTTTATACCGGCAGAGAACTCGATCCCAGAATGAAGGACATCATTGATTTAAATTATGGCGGTGCACTTGGTTGCAAATCATTTAAGGACGAAGGAAATATGGTCAAGGTGGTAACGAAGGCCTATTTTGATGTTCTTTATGCGAAGGGTGACAGAATTTATTCGAAAAGTCAGGTTTTTACCGCAACATTTCAGAGACGAACCGATTTGCCGGTGAACTTAAACTTCTCAATGACACGGATTATGTGTCCGTCCTGCGGAGCAAGTTTTGATGCCACGAAGAATAAGAACTGCCCGTTTTGCGAAAATCCGTATGAGATTACTACCGATGACTGGGCACTTGTGGATCTGCAATATAAATAAAATTCAGACAGACAATTAGTAATCCGATAAATTGGAGCGGAAATAGATGTTTAAAAAGATAGTTTCATTATTGTTGATATCATTTTTGATTTTGGTGTTATTGTCCGGATGTGCTTCTAATAATGTAATTGGGGAGGTATATGGAACGGAACATGAATATATTCGAATAGGTGGCGATACATATACTTTATGCAATAACCCGGGAGTAAATAAAAACCGAGATAGAGATAAAAAACTTGGCAAAGTTGTGTTTCGGAATAATCCGAGCGAATCAATGATGGTTTGGAGTTTAAAAGGATATTCAAATAAAGAGTATATATATACTCTTTGGGTCTACGATGGGGCATATTACAAAAAAGATAAATAATATAACTAAAAAAGTTGTTTTTGATTTCAAAATGCTGGAAAAAAATGACTTAGGGAGAATGATATTAAATGTTGAGTGACAGTCCCGGAAAGAAATTGAATATGTACGTTCCCGATTACGTGGTTTTTGACTTGGAAACGACGGGGATTCATCCTTCCGTAGATAAGGTGGTTGAAATATCGGCCATCAAAGTAATTGGCGGTTTCGTGGATTCCGAATTCTCAACTTTGGTAAATCCGGAAAGACATATTCCTTTAGCGGCAACAGAGGTAAATAATATCACAGATCAGATGGTGAAGGACAGTCCCACGTTTGATATTGCTTTGAAAGATTTTCTGGAATTTGCAGGTGATTATGTTCTGGTAGGGCATAATATCCAGCTGTTTGATTTAAAGTTTCTCTATCGTGATGCAGTGAATTACTGGGGCCAAACGGTAGGAAACGATTACATCGATACCCTGCCGCTTTCAAGGAAATACCTGCCGGAGTTAAGGCACCATTCTTTACTGGATTTAGCCGCTTATTATAATATTAAGATTAAGGATGCTCACCGGGCATTGGGCGATTGCCGGATGAATCAGAGGGTTTTTGAGAATCTCCGGGAGGAGATGGAGAATCCTTCGGAAGCAGCGAAAGCAGTTCCGGTCTGTCCGAAGTGCGGGAACATATTGAAAAAGAGAAACGGGAAATTCGGATGGTTTTACGGATGTGCATCGTATCCGGATTGTAAATATACGAGGAATATATAGGAGACTATTGCTATGGGAGTGAAACTTGAATTAGTTCACGGTTCCTGTGCGGACCAAAATGCAGATGTTATAGTGAATGCAGCTAACCGTTATCTTGCGGAAGGCGGCGGGATTTGCGGTGTTATATTCAGGAAGGCAGGTTCTGCTGAACTTACAGCAGCATGCAGGGAGCATAAGACCCCTTTGAATGACGGAGATGCTATTCTTACACCGGCATTCGGACTTACAAAAGCGAAAGCCATTATTCATGCGGTCGGACCGAATTTCGCGTCAACGCCGGAAGCATTTGATGAGTTGGTTGATGCATATTATAATTCGCTGGTTGTTATGAAGGATAACGGATATCACAGCATTTCATTTCCGTTAATCAGCTCCGGTATTTTCGGCGGAAGCCTGGAAAAACCGGCAAGAGAATCTGCAAGAAGATGTTGTGAAGCAGCGCGTCTTTTTGTTGCTAAATATCCGGATTATGAAGCAGAAGTGATGTTGTGTGCATTTACAACGGAAGAGTATCTGGAAGCAATGGAGTATTTCGGCGATTCCGCGCTGAAAGAAATCGTTATTTCCGAAGGAGATCTCATCGGAGACTTAATGAAGGGTAAGACGATGGGGGACGGACGCCAGGTTAAGGTGGTAAAAGAAAACGGGACCAATATCGTTGTCAGGATTATTCCGGAATGAGGAGATAACCGGATGAATATCATGAGAAATTCAAAGCAAATTATCATTTCATGTATGCTTGTTATCGTGCTTCTTACCATCTCCGGATGCGGAAAATTGGAAGAAGATAGAGATGTAAGCACTGTCGAAGCATATATAACAAGTACATACGGAAGCAATTATCAGATTGTCGAATATTATCCGAAAAAGAACAGAGCGAGTGGCATCTCTCCGGCAAGGGTAAAGGTTAGGCAGAACGGAATTGAATATTATGTGGATGTTTCCGGCGGACAGATTGTTGAGGATAATTACAGCGAATTCTATGCCGGAAATATCGTGTATAATTATATCGGAGACTGTATGCAGGCAAACGGAACATTGCCGGATCTTAGCGGACGGGATGTAAAAATCAATTCACAGTTTAGCACAATTGAGTCTCGTGAGAGTTTATTAACGGTACCTATGGATTATTCCTCCGTGCGTGATTTTGATGAGCTGATACAAACGGTTGATTCGGCCGGAGTGGAATATGCTGTGTATTTCATTTTTGATATTTACGATGTTTCCAAGGCGGATTCGGAAGACTGGCTTTATGATTTCTATCTGACCTGTCAGGCGGAACTGGAGTCCTATGCCATCCATGTCAATATCAGGGATTCCGTGAAGGATGTCATGATTGAAACGGCTGATTTCGGAGAAGCACCGTATCTAAACGGCGAAACCCTTACAAAAGATGAATTCTTTGCTAAATTTCATTAGAACTGAATCAGGTGAGGTGACTGATAAAAAGGATAAAGACAAAAGAGGTTATGGAAAATGAAAAAAAGATAGTGGCGATTATATTGATTCTCATTATGATGTTTTCGATGAGCGCATGCGGAACAAAAAGTGTGGAACCGGTTGTGGCCGAAGGGCTGCCGGAGTTCACGGTACACGGGGAAACGGATTTGCCCGGCAATTTTTTCCTGTCATTTGTATATTCCCGAAATATCATAATGCTTGACGGAAAAGGGAATATCGTCTGGTCGAAGCATGAGGATCAACCCTCTGAAGGTGTCGTGACCGGATGGTGGGATTTTAAAAAGCATGTGGTCGACGGAAAGACATACTACAGTTACCATGACCAGACCGGTGCATATGACGGATACGGGCTTGAGGGATTTGCGCCGGGAGAACGCGTTATCCTTGATGAGAATTTTAATGAGATTAAACGGATTACCTTTGAAGCTTCAGATGTCGTTGAAAAGGGACATCCTCTTGACGGACATGATTTCCTGATGATCGATCTTAATCACTATATCTTATCCGGCTATATCAAGGATACCGTTTATAACATACCCGGTTATCCGGATGGTTCCAGTGTGGTGTATTCCTATCTGCAGGAAGTCGATAACGGAAATGTTGTATGGGACTGGAAGAGTATTGATTATCCGGAGCTGTATGATCTTACGATAATGGATGCATCCGCTACGGCCAATGATTTTGCCAACGTCGAAACCGATGTGCCCGATTATGTGCATTTTAATGCAATGCGCTTAAACGAGGATGGAAATTTGGTCTGCTCCTTTAGACATCTTTCCACAATCATGTGTCTGGACAGAACAAAACGTGAGGACCAGATCAAATGGAAACTGTCAGGCGGTGCGGATGAGTTCGGGCTTACAGATAATCAGAAGTCTTCATGTCAGCACTATGTGACTGTCGACGGAGACCGGATCGTTCTTTTTGATAACGGGAATCGGAATCAGAGAACGAGAATATGTTCCTACGAACCCGACATGTCAAAAATGTCGCTCACGGATTTTAATGAATATGCAGTAGACGGAAAGTTCTCGACCGCGTGCGGATCTGCACAGCATCTGCATGATGATACTTATATGATAGGTTGGGGATATGCGACCAAGGATCCGATCTGTATGAGTGTATACGATTTCGCAGCGGATAAGGAGTTAATCTCGGTAGAACTTAAGAATCCACAGAATTTCACTTATCGATGCGTATATTACGAATAAAAATCAGAACCATAATTTCTGCCCGGTTTATACGTTTCTGTTTTAGAAATCATTTCGGGAGGAAGAAAAAATGAAAAGAATACAGAAACAGATTGGCCTTTTGGGTTTGGGAATGATGATGGTATCGTTTGCGGCATGTTCTTTGCCGAATGCGGCGGTGAAGCAGCTTAGCAGTAACCCGGCAACATCACAGGTGACTACGAGTAATCCAACAACGTCGCAGGTGAATACGGGTAATCCGACGACTTCACAAGTGACTACGTATGATGAAACGGTTAATGGCATTGAATACAGCTACTGGATTCGTCTTGACAATCAAATGGGCAGTATCAAATACGAAACGGATCTGGATGATGTAAATTACAGGATTGCCGATTACGGAAATTATATGACGGTCTATATTACGAATAACGGAAGCGAAGAGGCAACGATAGGCGGTAAATATCAGTTGCAGAGACTTGTTGACGGGGAATATGTTGATTTAGAAGACAATATGAATCTAAAATACGGCGATGTGTATGTACAAGACATGCAACGGATTATTCTTCACGATGAAGCGGACGGGTCGGAAATCGTTTTGGCAGATGATGAAGAGCAGTTTACAATTGCTCCCGGTCAGAGCGTGAAAGCAGAATTTCTGACAATGATTTATCCGATTCTTGACAGTCCGGATTATGCAGGAGAATACCGACTCATCTACGGTGATGCGGTAATTGATTTCAAACTGTTCTGTGACGTCGTCTGCTAAGCAGAGATAAGGCAAGTGGGAAATAGGATATCATGTGGCAAAAGCATATACTTGCAAGGGCTATGCAACAGAAGCCGTAAAAGCATTTCTTCCGCTTATGGCAAATAGAGTTGGGATTGAAGAAGTATATGGCATTCGACTCCTGGAAAATGTTTCCTCAGGACGTGTTTTGGAAAAGTGTGGATTTGAAACCTTCTTTGAAGGAGAAGGAGAA
>CADANR010000061.1 GCA_902789265.1 uncultured Lachnospiraceae bacterium
TTATGAGTAATTTAAGACCGGGAGACGAACTTTTAAGCCCCGTCGGGAAACCTTATGACACGCTTGAGAAAGTCATCGGTATTACCCCGCATCCCGGTTCACTTGCGGAATACGGAATTTCGTACCGTCAGGTAGATTTGCTTTCTGACGGCAGTTTTGATTATGAGAATATCGGGAAAGCACTGAATGATAAGACAAAGCTTGTTACAATCCAGCGTTCCAAGGGATATCAGACCAGACCTTCTTTTTCGGTAAGTCAGATCGGGGAACTGATTGCATTTATCAGAAAAATCAAACCCGAAGTACTTATCATGGTCGATAACTGCTACGGTGAATTTACCGAAATGACGGAACCTTCCGATGTCGGTGCGGATATGGTAGTCGGTTCCTTAATTAAAAACCCGGGCGGCGGACTTGCGCCGATCGGCGGGTATATTGCCGGAAAGAAAGAGTGCATCGGGAATGCTGCATACAGACTGACTTCTCCGGGACTCGGAAAAGAAGTCGGTGCATCTCTCGGAGTGTTGAAAGATTTTTATCAGGGACTTTTCTTAGCACCTACGGTTGCCGCATCTGCCGAAAAAGGAGCAATTTTTGCAGCGAAATTATATGAATCACTTGGCTTTGAAGTAGTTCCGAAAGCAGATGAGATAAGACATGACATCATCCAGTCCGTGGTTTTGCGAAGCGCGGAGAGAGTAATCGCTTTCTGTCAGGGAATACAGTCGGCATCTCCCGTGGACAGCATGGCAATGCCTTATCCGGATGATATGCCCGGGTATGATTCCAAGGTGATCATGGCAGCCGGCAATTTTATTTCGGGTTCATCCATTGAATTATCCGCAGATGCGCCGATTCGTGAGCCGTACGCAGTTTATTTCCAGGGCGGACTTACCTGGCCGCATGCGAAATTCGGAATCTTAAAGGCTACGCAGAATCTGTATGAGAAGGGCTTAATTACTTTACCGGAATAGCGTTTTATGGTAAAATAAACTGTTAAAATATGTTTTAGCGAGGAAGTATAAGTGTTAAACAATATTTTCGGGATTGATCTCGGTACCAGTACAATTTGCATTTACAATCATGATAAGAAATCCTTCTTTCATGAGAAAAATATGATTGCCATAGATAAGCGTGTCGGAGTCATTGCATACGGCGATTCCGCATATGAGATGTATGAAAAAGCACCGGATAACATCAAGGTAACCTATCCTTTATCGAACGGTGTGATTGCCGATATCCATAATATGCAGACGCTTTTAAAACTCTTTGTTTCCGATGTTTCCGGCGGAAATTACAAGAATGCGACTTATTATATCGCGGTTCCTACCGATGTTACGGAAGTGGAGAAAAGAGCGTTCTATGACCTGATTGACGAATCAAATCTGAAGGCAAGAAGAATTTATGTCGTGGATAAGGCGGTTGCGGACGCAATCGGACTTGGCATTGATGTTAAAAATTCCCAGGGTGTAATGGTAGTGGATGTCGGATTTACAACGACGGAGATTTCCATTATTTCCATGGGCGGTATCGTAATTTCCAAAATGATTAAGGAAGGCGGTACAAGTTTTGACGAAGCAATACGAAATGCCGTAAAGAAAGAATATCTTCTTCATATCGGCGGAAAGAGTGCGGAAAAAGTAAAAATGGAGCTTGAGCAGATTAAGGAAGAGAACGGTGCGGCAACGGTTTACGGCAGAGACGTTGCAACCGGACTTCCTATGGAAAGAACCATTGATACCAAACTTTTAGACCGTGCAATGCAGGAATATTTTGATGTCATTATAGACAATGTAAAGAATATTCTGGAACGTACCCCGCCGGAACTTTCTGCGGATATTTACAGAAACGGACTTTACTTAACAGGAGGCGGATCGCTTGTTTCCGATTTGGGCCTTCAGATTGCAAAAGGCACCGGACTTAAGGTAAACCTTGCGGAAGAGGCCGGGAAGACCGTAATTCAGGGAATCGCCGAAATTATCCGTAATAAGAGATTCAGAAGTGTAGCTTATACCATTGAGGGTATGGGAAGATAGAGATTTATAAATGAGCCCCAGAGTACCACAGAAAAAAGAGAAATTCACGATACCCGCGAAATACTGGATGCTGGCTGTTTTAGTAATTTGCGGTATTTTGCTTCTGGTAACGTTTTTAGTTGATATACCGAATGCGCCTGCAAATGTTGTCGTGGGCTATACCATTGTGCCGATGCAAAAAGGTGTTACCGCAGTCGGCTCTTTTTTCGTACAACGAAAAGAAATGCTTACAACCATCGCGGAACTTCAGAAAGAGAATGAAGATTTGCGAGCCGAAGTAAACAGTTTAACGGATGAAAATATCCAGTTAAAACAGGATAAATTCGAACTTTTATCCCTGCGTGAACTGCTTGATCTGGATAAGCAGTATTCGGAATATGAAAAGGTCGGCGCCAGGGTCATTGCCGGCGGAACCGGAAACTGGTTCGATTCCTTTACAATTGACAAGGGTGCAAATGACGGACTGGACGTGGATATGAATGTTATGTCCGGCAGCGGTCTTGCGGGGCGTATTGTCAGTGTCGGACCGAACTGGGCAAGAGTTTTATCTGTTATCGACGATACGTCGAATGTTTCTGCACAGGTTCTTTCCACTTCGGACCGCCTGATTGTATCCGGTGATCTGGAATCCATGAAGGAAAATCACATTCGATTTACGGATCTTTATGATGAAGATGACAAAGTGGCCGTGGGAGATAAGGTTGTTACTTCGAATATTTCGGACAAATTCCTGCCGGGAATTCTGATCGGATATATCAGCTCCATTGAGTCTGATCCGAATAACCTTACCAAATCCGGATATATCACACCGGCCGTGGATTTTAAACATATGAGCGAAGTGCTTGTGGTAACTGAGAGCAAGCAGTCAGCGGAAGAATAAGCATATCCGCGGAAATCTGTCTGCAGAAGAATGAATTCGCAGAAAATTTTGCCGAAATGTTTTGGACTGATTTATGAAGAAATTAATCTTAAATATAGTTTTGGTCATATTGTTCTTTGTCCTGCAAACATCCGTGTTTGGCAGGCTTTCTGTAGTTGGTGTGATTCCGAATCTTTTAGTCATTCTCGTATCCGTAATGGGATTTATGCAGGGTGACCGGAATGCATTACTCATCGGCTTTTTCTGCGGACTTTTAGTTGATATTTTTACTTTTCGGATTATCGGAATTCATGCGCTGATTTATGCATTCATGGGATACGTTACCGGTAAATTCCATAACACCTTTTATCCGGAAGACTTCAAACTGCCGCTTTTGGTAGTTACGGGAAGTGACCTCGGATATTCGCTTTTGATGTATTTCTTTACCTATCTGTTCCGTGCAAAATTTCATTTCGGATATTATTTCTTAAATGTATGCCTGCCGGAACTTGCATATACATTACTTGTCGCAGTTTTGATTTATCCGCTTTTCTTACTTATGTACAGGTTCATTCTAAGAGAGAAGGTTCGAGATTAATTAGAAAAGAGTATATTACGTACCACAGTATTAATTGTGCTGTTAAGCACTATAATCAGGAGCACGCATATGATGCAGGAAGTTAAGGAATTTTTTAAAAACCTTATTTCCTCCAGAATGTTCATTCTGGGGCTTCTTTTTATTGCCGGCGCAGCGGTTCTGATTTCCAGAATTTTCTATCTGCAGATTGTTAAGGGTGACTATTATCAGGATAACTTCCAGTTAAAGATTATCCGTGAGCGTTCCATTTCGGCTGCCCGCGGAAACATCTATGACAGGAACGGAAATCTTCTTGCATACAATGAACTGGCATACAGCGTGGTCATCGAAGATATTTTTGATGACGAAGCGGATAAGAATGCAGCCATGAACGACTGCATCTTAAAGCTTGCAGATATTATTGAGAAAAACGGTGATACCGTGATTTCCGATTTCGGAATTACATTAAATCAGGACGGAGAATTCGAATTCGCGTATCAGGATACGAAACATTTAAGATTTCTTGCGGATATTTACGGCTACGCAACCATAGACAAACTGAAATTTGAAGAGAAAAATTCCACCCCCGACGATGTCGTGGATTATTTCTGCAAGAAGAAAAAATATGCAATCGGAACCTATAACGCCGATCATGAAACCGGAAAACGAGAATTTATTCCGAGAGAAGGCTATACCAACGAAGAAATCTTAAAGCTGATTACAATCCGCTATGCAATCGACTTAAATTCATTTAAGAAATATGTCACAACCACCGTTGCCTCCGATGTATCTGACGAAACGGTTGCTGCCATTTATGAGAACGAGGACATCCTGAAGGGTGTAACAATTTCACGTGATACGGTAAGACGCTACAAGGATTCCGTCTATTTTTCCCAGATTATCGGATACACCGGCATGATTTCCCAGGACGAATTCGACGAATACAATGCCGGGCTGGAAGAACCGACTTATTCCATGAATGATTATGTCGGAAAAACAGGTATGGAACTTTCAATGGAACAGTATCTCCAGGGAACGAAGGGAAGAGAAGTTTTATATGTTAATAACACCGGTAAGGTGCTTGAACAGGCTTCGTATACTGCGCCTGTTGCCGGAAATGACGTGTATCTGACGATTGACAAGGATTTACAGATTGCAATTTACCATCTGCTGGAGCAGAAAATCGCCGGAATTCTGGTTTCCAAAATTCGAAATGTGAAAGAATATATTCCGCGGGAAAATGCAACTGCATCGGATATCATAATTCCTATCGATGATGTGTATTATGCGTTCTTTAATAACAATGTCATCGATACAAGAAGATTATCGAAGTCTTATGCTACGGAAACCGAAAAAGAGGTTTATGAGGCATATCAGGGGAAAGAAGCGGCGGTTTTGGGCGAAATCGAGTCGCAGTTAAGAGAAGGAACCACACCTTATAACCAGATGTCCAAGGAATATCAGACATACCAGAGTTATATCATTCAGATGCTTTCTTCCGAAAATCACGGCATTATCATTAAGGGAGAAGGTTACGAAGAGGATCCGACCTATATTGCATGGGCAAAGGATGAAACCATCAGTATCAAGGAGTATCTGGAATACTGTATTTCCCAGAACTGGATCAATACCCAGAACCTTGATGTTAACAGAAAGTATTCCGACTCTACGGAAGTGTATGATGCAGTGGTTCGTTATACCATGGAGCATCTCGTAAACAATACCGAATTTACGAAAAAAATCTATAAATACATGATCGCACAGAATTTGATTTCCGGTCGTCAAATCTGTTTGATTCTCTGGGACCAGAACCAGATTAAGGTTCCGAAAGACCGTGTGGAATCCCTGCGCGTAGGCGGCATCAGCTCCTATGATTTTATATTAAAAGGGATTGAAGAACTTGAAATTACACCGGCAATGCTGGCGCTTGATCCTTGCTGCGGATCCGTGGTAATTACGGATGTCAATACGGGAGATGTTTTGGCTCTTGTTTCTTATCCGAGCTATGACAATAACCGTCTTGCAAACTCGGCGGATACAAACTATCTTGCCAAGCTGAATAATGATTATTCCAGACCGCTTTGGAATTATGCAACGCAGTATCGTTCCGCCCCCGGTTCCTGCTTTAAACCGGTTTCCGCAATTGCCGGACTGATGGAAGGGGAGATTGATTTATCCTCCATTATAGTTTGTACGGGTACTTTTGATAAACTGACCGGTATTCAGCATAAATGCTGGGTTTATCCGGGCGGACACGGATCGCTTAATGTAACCGGCGGTATCCAGCATTCCTGCAACTGTTTCTTCTATGAAGTCGGCTACAGGCTTGCCAAAAATGATAATAATGTTTATGATGCGGATCTCGGTGTGGAGAGACTGGCAAAATATGCCGATTTGTTCGGCTTATCCGAGAAATCCGGCGTGGAAATTTACGAAGCAGAACCGAATATTTCCGGAGTATATCCGGTTCCTTCCGCAATCGGACAGGGCGAACATGCCTTTACGACAATCGGATTAAACCGCTATATTACCGCGGTTGCAAATAACGGTACGGTTTATAATTTAACGCTTCTTGATGAAGTAAAGGATACGAAAGGAAATGTGATTTTGGAAAATCACGCGGAAATCAGAAATCAGGTTGAGATTCCTTCGGAATACTGGAATGCGGTTCATACCGGACTTAAAAAGGTAGTGGAAGCCAAGCTTTATTTCAAAGAGCTTCCGGTTTCCGCAGCAGGTAAAACCGGTACGGCTCAGGAGTCCAAGAAACGTGCAAACCATGCACTTTTTGTCGGATATGCGCCTTATGAAACCCCGCAAATTTCCATTTCTACCAGAATCATGCACGGTTATAATTCCGACTATGCGGCACAGCTTAGCAAGGACGTGTTTGCATACTACTTCGGATCCGAACAAAGAGATGAAATGATAACCGGTACGGCGGATACACCGCTTACCGCCGTAGGTGGAGATTAATATGTCGCAGATTATTCAGAGTTTAAAAAATTACAGACTCAAGGATTACAATTTCCGGCTGATTATTATGCTTATTGCCATTTCCGTTATCGGAATTCTTTCGGTAGGAAGTGCGGAAAAAAGTCTTCAGTCAAAGCAGATTTACGGACTGATTATCGGTTTCGTCATTATGGTGATTCTGTCTTTTATCGATTATACGGTCCTTTTAAAGCTGTGGTGGCTGATTTACGCCGCAAATATTGTCCTGCTGGTACTGGTTTTAACAGTGGGAGAGGTGCACGGCGGAGCAAAGAGATGGCTGAATGTCGGGATTGCCGTTCAGCCGTCCGAAACGGCAAAAATTATGTTGATTCTGTTCTATGCACAGTTTATAATGAAATTTAAGGATAAAATGAAGGAAATTTGGGCAATTCTGCTGGCGGCAGCACTTATGGTTCCGCCGCTTCTCTTAATTGCCAAACAGCCTGATTTGTCCACAACCATCGTTGTTTTTCTGGTGCTGATTACGGTTTTATTTATCGGAGAGATTCCATACAAATATGTACTCGGAGTCCTCGGAGTAGCCGTGCCGGCAGCAATTTTGTTGTTTATTTACGTACTGCAGCCAAATCAGAAGATTCTGGATACATACCAGCAAAAAAGAATTTTAGCCTGGCTTCATCCGGAACAGTATGAGCTGGAAGAGGCTTACCAGCAGTTGAATTCCGTAATGGCAATCGGTTCCGGTCAGCTTACCGGAAAGGGACTGAATAACAACGTGGTAAATTCCGTAAAAAACGGAAATTTCATATCCAAACCGCAGACAGACTTTATCTTTACAATCATCGGCGAAGAATTGGGGTTTGTCGGATCCGCGATTGTAATTGCATTACTTCTTGGAATTGTGGTCGAGTGCTTTGTTATCGCCTATAAATCCAAGGAAATATCCGGAAGAGTCGTGGCAGGCGGCATGGGAGCATTAATCGGTTTTCAGGGAATGTTGAATATCGCAGTTGCGACGGGGTTACTTCCGAATACCGGACTTCCGCTTCCTTTTGTTTCCGCCGGTCTGACATCCATGGTGAGTCTGTATATCGGTATGGGGTTTGTGCTGAACGTGGGACTTCAGTGCGAACAGAAGTATACAAATTAATGGGGGTGGGGTAGCAAAATGAACATTGCATTAATTGCACATGATGCAAAAAAGAAACTTATGCAGAATTTCTGTATAGCATACAGAGGGATTCTATGTAAAAACGAGCTGTATGCCACAGGCACTACCGGACGTTTGATTGAAGAGGTTACCAATTTAAACGTACATAAGTATCTGGCAGGTCATTTAGGTGGCGAACAGCAAATCGGTGCACAGATTGAACACAATCAGATTGACCTTGTGATTTTCCTTCGCGATCCGTTGACCGCAAAATCTCACGAGCCTGAAATCAGTAATGTCGTAAGGCTCTGTGATATTCACAATATTCCGATTGCAACGAATCTGGCATCTGCGGAATTGCTTATTAAATCATTGGACAGAGGAGATTTAGAGTGGCGTGAAATGTATAAATAAAGCCCTTCTCTTATCTTTTATAATATCGTCGGCAGTTTTATTCGCCGGTTGCGGAAAGAAAGAATATTCCATGGAATTCGACAGGAATATGAATTCCACCTCCTATACCATGGTGGGAATTGCCGAAGTGAATTCCACGCTGACCGGATATACCGAAACAATATGCGTGGATTTCGGAGAATATCCGAAAGGGATCGAATATCTGGATTCGGAAGCCGGCGGTCTTTTTGACATGAATGATTTGGATGTGATATACGGAAAGAATCTTTATTCTTCCATGAACCCGGCATCTTTAACCAAAATCATGACCGCATATGTTGCCCTGAAATACGGAAACCTGGGTGATCGGATTACGGTTACGGAAAATGCCATGATTACGGAATCCGGTGCACAGACGGCAGGATTAAGACCCGGTGATACAATGACTTTGGAACAGGCGCTTAACATTATGATGGTTTGTTCCGCAAATGATGCTGCAGCCGCAATCGCAGAGCATGTCGGAGGCGGAAGCATGGAAGTATTTGTCAATGCGATGAATGCGGAGGCTTTAAGAATCGGAGCGACCGGTACGCATTTTACCAATCCTCACGGACTTACGGATGAAAATCATAAAACCACCCCGTATGATCTTTATTTGATTTTTAACGAAGCCCTGAAGGATGAAACTTTTAAAAACATCATCGGTCAGGTTGCATATGCCACAACAATCAGCGATGCTGCAGGAAACGCCAAGGAAATCAACGTAAATTCCACGAATTCCTTCTTAAAAGGCGATTATGAGGCACCTCTTGATGTAGCTGTTTTAGGCGGAAAGACCGGAACCACGGCTGCTGCCGGAAGCTGTCTTACGATTTATGCCAAAGATTCGGCAAATCATTATTATATTACGGTGATTTTAAATGCGCCGGACCGGGAGACTTCCTATACCGACACAATTGCATTGCTGCAGCTTCACGGAAACTGATTTTTAGCGGTTTCGAAAGCAGATTTAAGTTCCTTGTTTATTTGCATTTGTTTGGTTGAATTTTACTTGATTTTTTAGTATACTATTTATGTATTTCAAATCTTATTCTGCGTATTCTTTTTAACGGAATTTCAGCTGAAAGAAACAGGCAGAACAGGAATAAAAATAATATTTATCGGAGGGGTATTACATTATGGTTCGTTTGATTACAGGTAAGAATGGAAAGGGTAAATCCAAAGTACTTCTGGAGAAGGTAAATACGGAAGTAAAAACAGTGCTCGGCAACGTTGTTTATATTGACACGACTACAAAGCATATGTACGAATTAAATAACAAGATTCGTCTGATCAATGCTTCCGAATATATGTTAAATTCCAGTGACAGATTTATAGGTTTCCTTTCCGGTATTATTTCACAGGATCACGACCTTCAGCAGATGTATTTTGATAATTTCTTAAAGCTTGCAAATATTGATATTAACGGGCTTGAAGGAGCGGTTCGCGAACTTGAACTTTTAAGCGATAAATTCGGAGTAGATATTTATCTTTCCGTTTCCACATCTGACGGCGACATTCCTGCTTCTTTGGAAGACAGAGTACTTGTTGCACTTTAATTTATCAATAACTCAAAAGACAAGCCTCAGAAGCTTTTCTGAGGCTTTCCTTTTGAAAGCCCGTGATAAAGTGCAACGGGCTTTGTTTTAAAGAAAAATGGCTGATAATCAAAGAAACACAAATCCCGAGCATAACAGAAGAAAGAATCCCTATAAGAAACCGATTAATATCAATATAGGGATTATTATTTTTGTGTTCATCGGGATTTATATTGTTTACAGCCTGATTGCGTATATGAAATCGAAACCGATTGCCGGATATGAAGTAAAAGTAGGATCTCTTACTTCGCCTGCAACCTTTACGGGATTAATTATCCGGGATGAAGAGATTGTTAATGCAGATGAAGCCGGATATGTGAATTATTACACACGTGAAGGGGAACGCGTATCCTTCGGCGATCTGGTTTATTCCGTGGATTCCAGCGGTGAACTTGCCGAGATGTTAAAATCCGCCAATTCCGACGAGCGTGTCATGTCAAATGAAGATTTTAATGAAATCCGGAATGAGATTATTGATTTTTCCAAGGATTTCTCGGCGGAGAGATTTTATCCCGTTTACGACTTCAAATATTCCCTTCAGGGAATGACGTTAAAGCTTTCCAACTTAAATGTACTCAGCAATATCGGAAACATGTCTTCCGGCAGGCTTGGAAATTCGGTTCGTATGAAGAATGCCCAGGGTAGCGGGTATGTGGTTTTTAATGTCGATAATTACGAAGGCCTGGATGCCGAAAATATAACGGTTGAAAATTTTGACAGAAGTGATTATGAGAAAAAACAGTTTGTGAATAACGAGCTGGTGGCATCCGGGGATCCGGTCTATAAGCTTATTACATCAGAGGACTGGAAGGTCATTATCCAGACGGATGAAAGCACTGCGCAGCGCTTAAAAGAAGAAGGAAGCGTTACCGTAAAATTCTTAAAAACGCAGAATACATGCATTGCAACCACCGATGTAATCAAACACGGAGAAGGCACGTTTGTCATTTTATCCTTCCGTTCTTTTGCATCTACCTTTGCAACGGACAGGTTTATTGATGTTGAGATTGTGATGGACGAAAAGACCGGCCTTAAGATTCCAAATACCTCCATTGTGGAAAAGGAATTCTTCCTGATTCCGGAAGAATTTGCGGATGTGGATGAAACGAATTCTGAAAAGGCAACTTTCGGAATTCAGACCTATAACGATAAGGGACAACTTGCAACACAGTTTGTAAGTCTTGAAATTTATGATAAGAAGGACGGCTATTATTACGTCAATGCACCTGAAATTGATCTTGGAACGATTCTGATAAAGCAGGATTCCAATCAGACCTTTACGGCAAGCAAGAAGGGAACCTTAATCGGCGTTTACAATATCAATAAGGGCTATGCAGACTTCAGACAGATTACGATTCAGTATCAGAACGAAGAATATGCAATTGTTACGCCGAACTCCAATTACGGTCTTCGTGCATATGATTACATTGTATTGGATGCCTCCACCGTTAAAGATAATGATTTAATATATCAGAGGGAGACAAACTAAATTATATTGAAAAAAATAAAAAGGTGAAATGAGTGAATAATGGATAATGTAATTAATACCGGAGAAATGATGCTTCCCGTTTATGAAGCAGGATGCCGGGATTTCGGCGAGAATAAAGTCCAGGAAATCATGGATAAAATCGATAAAATGCCTTCTGATGTCAGATGGCATATGATTGGGCATTTGCAGACCAACAAGGTAAAATACATTATCGATAAAGTATATATGATTCATTCCGTGGATACGCTTCATTTAGCGGAGGCAATCAGCAAGGAAGCGGTCAAGAAAAATGTCATTGCGAAGATTTTACTTGAGGTCAATGTGGCGGAAGAAGAGAGTAAATTCGGCGTGACGACAGAAGAAGCAAAGATTTTTTACGAAGAGGTATGTAAATTACCGAATCTTAAAGTGTGCGGACTTATGACGATTGCACCATATGTAGAAAATTCAGAAGAAAATCGTCAATATTTTGCGAATTTACGCCAATTATCAGTTGACATAGGCTTGAAAAAAACAGATAATAATATTGGCGCTGAATTGTCTATGGGAATGAGCGGCGATTACATCGTTGCAATCGAAGAAGGTGCCACTTATATACGTGTTGGAACCGGAATATTCGGCGAAAGAAATTATGTTGTGTAGGAGGTAGAACATGGCATCAAAAGATGTATTTGAGAAGATTTTGAACGGCATCGGTCTTGACAGTGGCGCTGACGATGATGATTATGATGATTATGATGATGAGGATGTGGAAATTGAGGTAGAACGCGAAAGAGTGCCGAAGAGATCCAAACCGAAATTTGTGCCGACGAGAAGAAGCAGCAGTTCAAACAGAGGGGAGAGGGTGGACGAAATGTATAACATTCACAGAATGCATGCAAAAACTATTGATGACGGTAAGCAGATTACCGAGCTTTTGAAGAACAGAACTACCGTAATTATTAATCTGGAAGGTGTTGATTTGGCAGTGGCACAAAGAATTATCGATTATACTTCCGGATCCTGCTTTGCTCTGGATGCAAAACTTGAGAGCATTTCTTCTTACATCTTTATGGCATCTCCTGCAGCAGCTAATGTTACCGCAGATATCTCCGGTGAGAATGTAAGCTCCATTGATGTTCCGAATTCGGAAGGTGGATTTGATCTGTAAGAAGGAATAATTATAGTGAAATTGGATTCCCGGTAATGTAGTGTTACCGGGAATTTTTATACAAAGAGTATGCGGCTTTTGCGTACGCTTCCGATTGTATAATGATAAATAAATATAAAAGTAGAATAATATATAATAATATATTCAGAAGGAAATTTAGATGAAAAAAATTATAGTAGAAAAAAGCAAAACAATTTCATTCCCGATTGTAATCGGGGAGAAGGTTGATTTAGAGGGAATCATAGGTGGGAGAGATTTTTTCTTTGTAACAGATGGGAATCTGGAAAAATGTCTGAATGAATTGTCTGAAGATAAGGTTTATGTATTGACTCTTTCTAGAGAAAAATTTGCAAAATTCCTTGAGGAGATTGGTGATAAGAAGGATATTAAATGGATTCTGGCGCCGAAAAGACCGATGGAAATGGTATATAACGGAGGTGTACCGTATTTTACTTACCCTGAGGCGGTTTATCTGGATATGGATGTAATTTCTAATCTGTCAAATGATGATTTCTATGAACTGATTGCTTATGCAATGCGCCTCGGAATGGAGCAAAGCACGAATTTGTACGGATATATCATTAATCATCTCTATGAGCTTTGTGATTTGGATTATGAGACTATGGAAGAGCTGTTCGAAATGATTTATAAAGTGCACGAACGGATTATGGTTCGTAAGACAAAGGATGAAAGAAATCATTTATCGTTGCCTGAAGTTATGGGCGAATTCTATGATTCTTTAGGATTATATAAGCACAGTGATGCAATTGCTTACGGATGCATTAACGGAGCCTATTATTCTTATCGGAACGAGTTCATTTCGACCGAGGATTATTATGAAATCCGTGACATGTTTGTTCCGTTCGGTCTTTCCATTATGCAGACCAAACGGAATAAAGCGGAGCTTCTGGATGCTTTTCGCAAGTTTTTAAAAGAGAAAAATTATGAAAAAGAAATCCGTTCCATGAAAAAAATCGGCAAGCTCGATCAATGCGTGGATTTTGATAAATGGCTTGATGAAGCACTGTTTGAAGCAGTATTCTTTGATGAAGAAAGCAACGAGTAAATGAATACAAATAACGATTCGAAAAACTACACATTTATAGCGGATTCCTCTGCGGAAGATGAAAGACTGGACGTATTTTTAACGGACCAGTTTGATTCTTTGTCTCGAAGCTACATTCAGAAACTGACAAAGGAAGGGCATATTCTGGTTAACGGCAGTATTAAGAAATGCGGTTATTCCCTTCGGGAAAATGATGAAATAAAGCTTGTGATTCCTGCTTCCGTAACGCCATCTATTGAGCCGGAAAACATTCCTTTGGATATTTTATTTGAAGATGAGGATTTGCTTGTTGTAAATAAGCCAAAAGGAATGGTGGTACATCCGGCTGCGGGACATTATTCGGGAACTTTGGTAAATGCAGTCATGTATCACTGTAAGGATTCCCTGTCCGGAATTAACGGCATTATGAGACCCGGAATCGTACACAGAATAGATCGGGATACAAGCGGGTCACTTATTATCTGCAAGAATGATTTTGCCCATAATTCCATTGCGACGCAGCTTAAGGAACACAGTGCAAAGCGTGTTTACAAAGGAATCGTTACCGGTCATTTAAAGGACAGTGACGGGATAGTTGATGCTCCGATCGGAAGAGATGCGAATGACAGAAAGAAAATGTGTGTCAATCCCCGAAGCGGTCTTTCTAAGAATGCTGTCACGCATTACCACGTGGAAGAGATTTTAAACGGATATGATTATGCGTCTTTCCGGCTTGAAACAGGAAGAACGCATCAGATTCGTGTGCATATGGCATCACTGAATCATCCGCTTTTAGGCGATGTGGTTTACGGATCTTCAAAGGATCTTTATCATACCGAAGGGCAGGTACTTCATGCGGAAGTAATCGGATTTGTGCATCCTAGAAGCAATGAATATATGGAATTTACGGCACCTTTGCCTGGATATTTTATAAAACTTCTTGAAAGGCTGAAATAGTGTAATAGCCGGTAATAATGCGCTTTTACAGGCACTCAACCAACAGTAGAATCTATAAAAATAATCGAAAAATACTTAATTCAACCAACAGTTCGTGTTCATTTTTCAAAAAATCTTTTATTGTTGTCCATGAAAGGAGGGTTCCTCATGGATCAGGAAAAAATCGGAAAGTTCATAGCAACATGCAGAAAGGAAAACGGTTTTACCCAGGCGGCATTAGCCGAGAAACTCGGAATCACGGATCGAGCTGTTTCCAAATGGGAGACCGGAAAATCTTTACCGGATGCATCTATTATGCTGGAACTTTGTGAGTATTTAAACATAAACGTAAACGAGCTCCTGCATGGGGAACATATTACTATGGAACAATATAAAGATAATTCGGAAGCACTGTTACTGGAGATGAAAAAGAAAGAGGAAGCTACTGCAAAACGGATGCTTGCACTTGAAAAAGGCATGTTATTTATTGTACTGCCTACCTATGTGGTGATAATTGTGTCTGGTGCTTATCTCTGTAAAGCGGAAATGATTCCTTTAGGCTGTTTATTAATCGCTGTGGGAATCGTCAGCGTGATTGGTGCAGGTGTAATCGGCCTTCATATTGAGCATGAAGCAGGTTATTATGAATGCCCAAACTGCAAAGAACGTTATGTCCCTTCCTATAATGCTGTGCTTATGGCACCGCATATCGGTACCGCAAGAAAAATGAAATGCCCGAAATGCGGCAAACGCGGTTATCACAAAAAAGTGATTTCAAAGGACAGAGCAGACGAAGAATAATGTATGTGAGATAAGGTTTTGATGAAAGATTAACGTTTCTTTAACGAACAACAGAAAGGATATAAAAATGGATTTAGGTCATGTCGGAGTGACACAATTTATATATATGGGTTTCATGGCATTCATCGGAATAGTGGTTCCTCTTGTGATTGCACTTATCTGGAAATTTAAGAAAAAAGAACGGTTTACAACAATATTAATCGGCGCGGCAACCTTTATGCTTTTTGCAATTTTAATCGAAAAACCGTTACAAGCACTTGTAATCAGTCTGGATCACCCTGTAAAAAGATTTCTTGATGCAACGCCGGTTGCATGGGCTTTCGTGGTAGGTCTTTTTCCGGGCATATTTGAAGAAACGGGACGACTTGTTGCATATAAGACCGTACTTCGAAAAAGGAAAAATAAAGAAACCGGAATATCACACGGAATCGGCCATGGTGGGGTTGAAGTCATGTATATTCTCGGTTCTACTTTTATCACCTACATTGTATATGGCATTATGATCAATAACGGAACATTTGAGTCACAGGTCCTAAGTACGGCTCCCGGTCCGGAATATTTGCAGCAGGGACTTGATTTGGCGGATCAGATTGTTCATATGGGATTGAGCACCTGTTTTTTGATGCTCTTTGAAAGAATATTTGCGGCATTATACCATATCGGAGCATCGATGCTTATATTCTACGCGTGCAGGGATAAAGAGAAATTCTGGTTTTATCCGCTTGCAATTATACTTCATACACTGATTGATTTCATTGCAGGACTTTACCTTGCCAAAGTTATCACGAATGTATGGATTGCGGAAGCGGTTTTGGTTCTGGTAGGACTCGGGACCTTCTTTGGTGCATATTTCTTTTTGTACAGACGTGACAAAAGCACAGAAACATAATTTTACTAACTTTTGGTAGATTAATTTCCCTTGCGCCAGTTACGGCTTTCCTTCACTTCAGCTTCGGCAGCTTTTGCATAGATATTCGTGGTCAGTATGGATTTATGTCCCATGCGTTTTTGAAGCGTTAATATATCCTTATCGGAACTTCGGTAAAATTCCATTGCAAAGCTGGAACGAAGTTTGTGGGGCGAGATGGAATGTGCCTTTTCGGGTAATGCGGCAGCAACATATTTTTTTAACATACTTTGGATTTCCCTTACGGAAAGGCGGTTTCCTTCCAGTGTTACAAAGAAGGGATCGTCACCGTGAAAGAGATCACCTCTGGCTTTTCTTTCATTCAGATAATCTGTCAAATATTCAGCGGATTCATCGGAAAAATAGATCATCTGGATTTTATTTCGTCCTTTTCGCTGTACGACAACCGTATAATCATCCATGGAAAAGTCTTTTACATTAATGGATGCAAGCTCGGATACACGAAGTCCGGTATCCAGAAAAAGAAAAATGATTGCCAGGTCACGTTTCTTTAAATTGGCATGGTATTTTAACTGTCCGTCTGTCAGACCGACACCGGAACGTACGGTATTTAGAAGTTTTTCTTGTTCCTCCATTGTAAGATAGACAACAAAATCCTTCTCAGGCAGGCGGATTTTGGTGGAACCGCTGACCGGGTTGTAGGTCAGTTTACGCTGCGCATTAATCATATAGTTAAACATGGCGGAAATCGCGGATTTCTTTCTGGCTCTAGTCTTTTCGCCAAGACCTAAATCTTTCATGGTAAAAAGATAAACGTTGATATCCTCGGCTGTGATTTTCTCCAAATCATCCATGGTTATGTCTTTGATGTCTTTTTCGCTGAAATAAGGGTAGTAGTTTACTGCAAATTCAAGGAAATACTTGATATCACGGGCGTATGCAATTTTTGTGGTAAGCGTATTTTCGGACAAACCCGTCATTAAGTAGCTGCGACAGCACTCAGGAAGGGCGTTGATTAATTCAATATATTTCTGTGAATCCATTTTTTTATCCTGCATGATGAATACCTCTTATGCGTGAAATTATTTTCATATCCCATTATATCTCATGTATGGAAGATACACAATTGAAAACGTGTATAGTATAATGAACAGGATTAGAAAAAAGGATTATTTGGTATGTCAAAGGAAAGATTTTTGTATTATTCATTAAATCAATATTTGCAGGATACTTTTGGCTGTAAGGTTTATAAAATTGCCGTAAACGCAGGTTTTACATGTCCAAACAGGGACGGCATGCTGGATACCGGGGGTTGTATTTTTTGTTCTGCAGGAGGAAGCGGAGACTTCGCGGAATCGCCGGAACTTTCTATCACCGAACAGATTGATGCTGGAAAAAACAGGGTTGCCGATAAAATCAAAACCGGTAAATATATCGCGTATTTTCAGGCTTATACAAATACATACGGGCCTTTGGAAAAACTACAGAAAGTCTTTACAGAGGCGATTAATCATCCTGATATAGTTGCGATTTCCGTCGCTACAAGACCTGATTGCCTTGGTGACGATGTGCTCGATTTACTTACGGAACTGCATCAAATCAAACCCGTCTGGGTGGAACTCGGTCTTCAGACAATACATGAGAAAACCGCAAATTACATAAGACGTGGCTATGCGCTTTCGGTATATGATGAAGCTGTAAAGAAATTACGTAAACGTGGATTTGAGGTTATTACACATGTAATTTTGGGATTACCGGGCGAAAGTAAAGAAGAAATGATGGAAACTGTGCAATATGTATGTGATAATGGATGTACGGGAATTAAACTGCAGCTTTTACATGTCTTAAAAGGAACAGATCTGGCGAAGGATTATTATGAAGGAAAGTTTGAAGTAATGGGAGAGGAAGAGTACCTGGATCTGATTGTCGAACTCTTACAAATCATTCCGAAAAATATTGTAATTCACCGGCTTACCGGTGACGGAGCAAAGAAAGATTTGATTGCTCCGATGTGGAGTGCAAATAAAAAACATGTATTAAACAGACTGCAGAAAAAATTATCGGAAGAATGTTAATTATTTAACAATGGATAAAAAGGGGAGAGAAGAATCAATGGAAGAAAACAACAATTTTAATGAAACAAATTATGAAAAAAGTTTCGGAGATTCTGCACCGATTCACAATCCGCAGGCTGTAACGTGTGCCAAACAAGCCATGGTCGGCGCCGCGGCTGTATGGGTCGGAGGAATTGCGACATTTATCATTGCATTGCTTACCAGTTCTTTTTATGTAGCTTTGGCTGCGGTTGCACCTGTAGGCGTAATTATAGGATTAATTTATACAATAAATGCAATCAGACTTGATAAAGGCGTTCCTTTGGCTTACGTTGCATTAGTGTTAAATGTTCTTGGAATCGTTCCGGCAGTTTACAGTGCGTGGCTGATCATTTCGAGTTTGATCTATTTTTAGAACTTTATATGTGATAATTTACGCATTAAATTATAAAAAAACGATCTCAGGGCAAATTTCTGAGATCGTTTTACTATGAAAAAGATATTTTGTAATTTGAATTAAATTACATAGTTTTATGCATTAATAGTTATGGAAACGAAATTTCCATAACTATTATGCATAAAACTATAATTTCACGCATAGGTGGATTTCTCCGGATAATACTCTTTCAAATTATATTTCTCTAAATCTTTGCGTAATTTGCAATGATTCCTTTTTCTTCAACGATACATTCAAATAAACATCCGTCAAATTCTCCGTGTAAATCATTTCCGGATGTTGTAATAAATAATGTATGCAAATCAGGTCCGAAACAACACGAAGTTACATTAGTTGCGGGTACGTGAATTATAGCGAGTAATTCACCGGTTTTTCCGTCTCTTTTTTCGATTCTGTGACCACCCCATATGGCTACCCATATATTATCGTCTGCATCTATGCACATTCCGTCAGGCACACCGTTTTCAACAGGAAATAATACAATTCTGTTTGTAATTACACATTTTTCCTTGTTGTAATCATAGCGGAATACGGCGTGCTCTAATGAATCAGAGAAATAAAATGCATTTTGATCTTTATTCCAGGCCATTCCGTTGGATATTTTTGTGCCTGGCTGCATGATTTCAAAATTGTTATTTTTGTAACAATATAAATTTCCTTCCGCATCATGTTTATCATCCGCTACGGATGCGCCGAACCAGATTCGTCCCAAATCGTCGGCTTTTGCATCATTACAACGCCAATAAGCTTTAAATATATCCGTAAGATTTTTATAAAGGCTAATTTCATCATTGGAATTTAAGATATATAATCCTTTTTGTGCAGCGATTATAAAGTTTTCCGAGCCTTCAACAGGAATTGCAGCCCCAATCGGTTCGGTAAAGGTAAAACAGCTCTTCTCTCCTGCTTTTAAGGTATATAATCTGTTATTAATAATATCCACCCAGGAATAACGGTTATATCGCGGATCAAAAAAAGGGCTTTCGCCGAGCGCATATTTGTTGAAACTAAGTGCTTTTGCAGTATATTCCTTCATATAAGCGGTACTCCTTTCAAAGTTAATATTGTTATTTAAACGCAAATGACCTCCTAAACGGAGGTCATTCATACTTAGTATTATTTCTTTTTCTTTTTAAACCATTTCGGAAGCTTAAGTTCTTTTGACATTTTATTTAGATTTCGAACCTGATAATCGGCGGGATGAGTAACAAAAGAACTGGATTCAGGATCAATATAATCCAGATTGTAATAGTTTTCTGTTTCCTTCGGAAGCTCTTTTTTCACGAGTTTAGCTTCGATGAAAGTCTTTACTGCAGCGTAGATTACCGCAAATAACGGAACACCGATAATCATACCCGGAACACCCCAGATTCCGCCAAACAATGTGATTGAAAAGATAACCCATAATCCTGAAACACCGGTGGATTCTCCGAGAATTTTCGGCCCCAGAATATTTCCGTCAAACTGCTGTAACAGGATAACAAATATGATAAAATACAAACTCTTAATCGGGCTGATCAAGAACAACAGAATGAAACACGGAATTGCTCCGAAAATCGGTCCAAAAAACGGAATAATATTTGTAACACCGATAATCAGAGAAATAAGTACCGGATAATCGAATTTTAAGATACTGCAAACGATAAAACAAATAATACCGATAATCAGGGAATCTACAAGTTTTCCGACAATGAATCCGCTGAATTTACTGTTTGTAAATCTCAGATTATTGATAAAACGATTCGCTGTTTGCGTTTTAAATATTCCGTAAAATACTTTTTTAAATTGTGCGGAAAATTTTTCCTTTGACGCAATAATATAAATAGATATAATCAGACCGATGATGATATCCCATAATGCAGAAAAGAATGACAACACTTTAGAAGCACCGGTATTGGCGAGATCTTTTAATTTTGGCATAAGTGTATTGTCTCGCCAACTGAGAACATAATCCTTATATTGATCCCAGTTGTTAATAATGGTTTTGCTGATATCAGGATATTTTTTTTGCAGGAATTCCAGGTATTTATTGAAGTTATTATAGTAGGAACTGGATTTCTTATAAATATTTCCCAAACTGTCTTTAATCTGGGGAATAACGGAATATAAAAAAGCATAAATCAATAAGCCGACAAACAACAGGGTTAAAATAATTGAAATTGTTCGGTGCAGACGAAAACGGTTTCTTTGCTTTTTCTCGTATGCAGCCTTTTCTTCGGGCGTCATTTCATTCTTGTAACGTAAGAATTCCGCTTCACGTTTATCCATAATCTCCTGTTTCTTTTTGGGAGTAACAAAACTGTAGGCTAAACGATGTTCTATGAAATTTACAATCGGAATTAACAGGAAGGCAATAATCAAGCCATCGATAATCGGAGATAAAATTTTAGCGGTAGTTGAAAAGAATGCCGATACATCTCCCCAGTGATGAATCAGATAACAGAATGTAATTGCAATAATGGAAACAATCAATAAGACTGCACCGATTTGAAGATATTTTTTCTCAAAGAAGTTTTTCATCTTCTGTTCCCCTGTTTTATTAATAATATTAATATTAGTTATTACTAATTATTATTAAGAACTACACAAAGACATTTTAGCACGATTATCAGGGGAATTAAAGCATTTATTGTATCTCAAGGCTTAATTTCGGTTGAATAATACGGAATATATAATTTCTGACCGGCACGAATATCGTCAACATCTTTTAAGGAATTCATAAATTTCACTTCATCAATATAATCGGATACGGAAGAATA
>CADANR010000062.1:0-5070 GCA_902789265.1 uncultured Lachnospiraceae bacterium
CGGCACCGGCAGCGGAATCAGCGCATGCAGCGCCTCGCCCGCCAGCGACACCAGTGTAATGATAAAAAATTGCCTTACGTACTTCATGCGCCTATTATAACACCCCAGCCCGCCCGACGCAAGGGACGCCGTATCCGGCATGGCTTGATGCATGGGACACCTCCCTACTCCCTTCTTCCTAAATCTTCCCCAAATGTGAATTGTCTGAAAAAGTCATCGCAAACGGGTTGACAAGGCGGTATTTATGGATTAAACTTTAGTCAGCTAAATCAATAGCGGCAAATGCGATGAAGGCATTATGCGATCCGTGATCGTCTTCAGAGAGCCGGCGGGCGGTGCGAGCCGGTGGGGGCGCGGATAGGCAGTCTCGTGCCAGAGCAGATTCCCTGAACCACAGTAGGGGAGTACGGAAGCCCCGTTACCATGGCTGAGCGCTTGATGGAGCGCTGACGAGCGGCCGCGCATGCGGCAAACCGGGTGGTACCGCGATACGATCATGAAATCTTATCGTCCCGGAGGTCTGGCTTGAGTTCCAGGCCTCCGGGACTTTTCCGTTTCCGCCCTTCCCGAGTTTATCGATTACCGTATATCTTGAAATTCGGTTATTCTCTTCCGTCTCGTTTTCCTTCCGATAACTGTCTTGCATAAAACTCCTCCGTTTTCTTTCTTTTTTTCTGTTCTTCTCTAAATTATTCTATTTATTCTTTTATATTTTTGCCGCCCTACTTCTTATCCATCCTGATAAAAATCGCAGCAATCTCCTCTTTCTCGCCTCTGCTGCGAATTCTTCGCATTATTTCATCCATGCTTTTTTGAAGTTTTTCTTCCAAATCCAAATCCGAATCAGTCTGTTTCACTGAGTTCAGTTTCCGCAAAATAACTTCCGGATCCATCCTGGTTAACAGGCTGTCCGAATATAACAACGCCGAAGCTCCGGCTTTGATTTTTCCGAATTTGATTTCTTCGAATTTGTTTTCTTCGATATAATTTGTGAATTTCGGGGATTCCCCGTTTTGATAGATTGAAAGGCTCAATTGCCCGTTTGAATAACTAAAGAATTGTTTTCTGTATAGTAAAAGGGCTGTCCCGCCCGGGTATTCTTCGCTTACGTTTCGAAGGAATGTGCTTCTGATTTGCCGGCACATTCCACGTTCCCGCAAGACCGGAAGGCCCTCTTCATATAGCCACGAGACCGCCATTCTTGCGAATTGTTCCGATTCCGTAAGAAGTGCAAGTAATACCTGCCCGTTGGTTGTCATGACGGACTCAACCGCTATAACAAATCGGTTATGAGGCGACAAATTCCCCTTGTCCCATAAATATGCATAGTGATAGATCATAAGTACTCCTTGTTAATAAAAACAAATCGAAAACGTCTGGAATTTAATTGATATTGTGAATATTAGAATAATTGAATAACGAAATAGAAATTGAAATATAAAGATTTATTATTGTTTTTAGTATTATCCTTCTTCATACTCTTCATTATAATCCACCTAAAGCAAATTTCAACACTAGATTTTACTTCCTGAAAAACCTCGAGACATCATTCACAAGCACCAATACCATTAGAAGCATCAGTGTTCCGAAGCCGACCAGCGTCACGATTGCTTCGAATTTCCTTGGTACTTTCCGCCTTAAAATCAGTTCCGCAATTAAGAAAACCAGTCTTCCGCCGTCAAGAGCCGGGAACGGAAGCAGGTTCATAATCGCAAGGTTTACGGACAAAAGCATGGCAATATCAACCAGATTGATGATGACGGTCAATACGCCGTACTGCTTGGTTTCGTTAATGGTTTCGCCGATAACATGCGCCATTCCGACCGGTCCCGCAACATCATCCTTCGTAAGTCTTCCGGTAAATAACATACCGAAACTCTTGAATGTAGCCACAAACCAGTAACGCACTTCATACCAGCTATATTCAAAAATCTTTATATTCCTGCAGTTTACCTTGTCACCGGACAATACGCCGAGATATTTTCCGCCGTCCATCTCCTGAAGGGTAACATTTACGACATGCACTTCGCCGTTCCTCTCGTATTTCACTTCCCAGTTATCCGTTCTGTCCGCAAGGGCGTGCAGAGATATTTCACTGAACAAATAAACCTTCTCTCCGTTGATGGAAAGAATCCTGTCTCCCTCCTGCATTCCTGCCTTCTCTGCAGGCATTCCTTCCATCAGTTTCCCGATGGTACAGTCATACTCACCACAGGTTCCGACAATGATAAAGGCCAGAAGGAATCCTAAGAGAACATTGAAAACAGGTCCTGCCAGGACCGTTGCAATACGCCCGGCCAACGGAGCATCGGAGAATTTCCCGCCGTAGCTTTTTTCATCATCCTTCAGCGGGTTTTCTTCCTTTTTCGCCTCATCTTCTTCATCATCAAAAGGATCTTCCTCATCAAAAACACAGGCACCGCCGAAAGGAAGTGCACGAAGTACATAATCGGTTCCGTTTTTTGAGACTCCGACAAGCTTCGGTCCCATTCCGACTCCGAATTCCTTGACATGGATTCCGTTGGTTTTCGCCACAATAAAATGACCGAACTCATGCACCACCACGAGTACGGAGAAAATGATTATAAATGATAAAATTGTCCATACAACAGACATTTAGATTGCCTCAATGTAATACAGCTTCTTACACTTTCAAAAACAATAAATTAAGAATGCCGTACTTAGTAATTCTTTTTGCTATACTATTATATTTTTGTGTTTATAATATGAATTTATTATGTTTATTCTTTTAAACTCATTATGGCAGATTATGAAAGCTTCCCTGCAATAAATTCGTACGTCTCCGCTTCCGCCGCAAGAATCTCATCCACAGAAGGATTCTGTACCGCCTTGTGATTCTCCATGGAAGCCTGAATCAAATCGTATATTTCAAGGAATTTAATCTTCCTGTCCAAGAAAAGCGCAACCGCCTTTTCGTTTGCGGCATTGAAAACCGTAGGCATGGTTCCGCCGACTGCCGCTGCTTTCCTTGCAAACGGAAGTCCTAAGAACGTTTCCTCGTCCGGCTCTTCAAATGTCATACTCTGAAGAGACATAAAATCAACGCGCGGCGTATCCATGTACAACCTGTCCGGATAGAAAATCGCATACTGAATCGGAAGCTTCATGTCGGGAACTCCCATCTGTCCGATAATTCCGCCATCCACATACTGTACTGCGGAATGCAGAATACTCTGCGGATGAATCAGCACTTTAATCCGGTCCATCTCCACACCGAAAAGCCACTTTGCCTCAATCATCTCAAGACCTTTATTGACAAGGGTTGCGGAATCGACTGTGATTTTTCTGCCCATGGACCAGTTCGGGTGCTTTAATGCATCCTCTACGGTAATTTCGGTGAGCTCGTTTCTTTTCTTTCCGCGGAACGGACCGCCGGATGCGGTAAGAAGAATCTTTTCCACACGTTCCCTCGGCATTCCCTGCAAAGACTGGAAAATCGCCGAATGCTCACTGTCCACGGGATAAATCGGTGCATTCATCTGCTTTGACAAAGGCATAATGATATGACCTGCCGTAACCAGTGTTTCCTTATTGGCAAGTGCGATAATCTTCTTCTTTTCAAGGGCTGCGATGGTCGGGCGAATACCGATCATTCCGACAATAGCCGTCACGAGAATATCGTATTCTTCAAGTGTGGAAATAAAAAGAAGTCCGTCCATGCCGGACAGAATCTGAATGTTTAAATCCTTTGTTTTCTCTTTTAAATCGGTTGCTGCACTTTCATCCCACATCACCGCATAGGACGGTTTATACTTGCGAATCTGCTCTTCCATGCGGCTTACGTTACGTCCTGCCGCAAGTGCTACAACCGTAAGTTCCGGATTTGCATCCACTATTTCCAGTGTCTGGGTTCCGATGGAACCGGTCGAACCCAGAATAACGAGTCTCTTTTCCATATATTCTCCAATGTGACAGTAAAACCTCTCCTCTGTCACTAATTTATTTTACTTCAGCAAACTGTAATAATAATGACATCAGGAAATATACCATCGGCGCAGTAAAGATTACCGAATCGAAACGGTCCAGTATGCCGCCGTGTCCGGGAATGATTTTTCCGAAGTCCTTCACATCATAATTTCGCTTAATTGCGGATGCCGCCAAATCACCGCACATCGATGCAATCGATCCGACAAATCCCATGCATCCGAAACTTAAGACGGAAATCGCACCGGCTTTATGCACAACCGTGTATACAATGCCCAGAATCATGCTTCCGAGGGTTGCGCCGATAATTCCTCCGGCTGCACCTTCATAAGTCTTCTTCGGGCTTAACCTCGGCGTCATTTTATGCTTTCCTAACGTAACGCCGACAAGGTAAGCGCAGGTATCGGAAAACCACGCGGAAATAAACGGCATCCATACAAGGAAAATGCCGCCCGGCAGCTCTCTGATGTAATAAACAAAGGATAAAGTCAGCCCGATATAGAGAATGCCGAATACGGCATTTGAAATCTGCTGGAACCTGAATTTCGGGTAAGTAAAAATATAAACATAGAGAATTCCGATGAATCCGATAATGAAAATCAAAAGAATTAATACCGTGAATAAGTTAAAACTTCCGACATTCTTTGAAAGCCACCCTTTCAACGCTTCCGGACAATACATGTCATCCTGCAAAAGAAGTGCCCCGTAATAAGCAACAATCGTAACGAGTCCCACAACCTGGAGTGCATTAAAGCGATGTCCTTCCTCGCGCACCTTTGTAGCATTTGTAAATTCCACGTATCCGATGCATGCGATGATGCAAAGAGCAGCCCCTAAAGCAGGGCCTCCGATGATTCCGAACACAATGGCAGCTACCAGAATAACTGCACCGGAAATGACGCGTGTTATGAACTTATTCAGTTTTTGCTTTCTTTCGTCTGTGTTTTCCGGCATCTTCTTTCTGTTTTCTTCCCTAAATAATCGTTTTTTACTAATGCTTTTTGTTTTTGTATTTTTGTTTTTTGCTTTTTTGTTTTTGTATTTTTGTTTTTTGCTTTTTTGTTTTTGTATTTTTGTTTTTTGCTTTTTTGTTTTTGTATTTTTGTTTTTTGCTTTTTTGTTTTT
>CADANR010000062.1:5119-16204 GCA_902789265.1 uncultured Lachnospiraceae bacterium
CTATTGCTTTTTTGTTTTTGTATTTTTGTTTTTTACTTTTTTGTTTTTGCTTTTTGCTTTTTTCTATTACTTTCGTACTACATTTGTAGTTCTATATAATTGCACTACAAATGTAGTTTTATCCCTGTACAATCATGCATTTGCACATTTTTGTTCCATACTATTTACTTCGCGTTACCATATCTTCTATCGCGTGTATTGTACCACTCGATTGCTTCCTGCAAGTCTTTCTTTCCGAATACGGGCCAGTGCGTATCGGTATAGTAGAATTCCGTATACGCAAGCTGCCAGAGCAGATAATTCGATAATCTCTGCTCTCCGCTCGTACGAATCATTAAATCCGGATCCGGAATGTCTGCAGTATCGAGGTGCTTGGAAATCATCTCCTCCGAAATATCTTCCGGATTAATCTTTCCTTCTTTTACATCCTCGGCAATCTTTTTTACTGCCCTTGTAATCTCATCACGGGATCCGTAATTTAACGCAATCTGGAACTGCAGACCGGTATTGTCTTTCGAAAACTCTTCAAGTTCATCCGCCAGATCCTGCAAATCCTTCGGCAGTCCCGGACGATATCCGATAACACGGATACGCACATTGTTGCGGGCTGCTTTCTTAAAGCCGTTTCTTAAATACTCACGGAATAAGTTCATAAGCGCCATGACTTCATCTTCACTGCGCTTCCAGTTTTCCGTGGAAAATGCATACACGGTCAGATATTTGATTCCGAGTTCATCCGCAATATAAAGCATATCCTCGAGATTCTGCGCACCTTTGGCATGACCCACCGTACGCGGAAATCCCTTGGATTTGGCCCATCTTCCGTTCCCATCCATGATAATCGCCACATGGGTGGGAGCCTTGTTAATATCACTCATTCATCTCACCTATTATACTTAAATAACTTAAACAAGCACTTAGCATGCTTCGTAAGGGATGAGTTTGCAGTTTGCAACAGCATAGCCTTTATATCTAAAATACATAAAACGTTGCAAACAAAATCGATTCCCGTCGAAGTCATGCAAGTGCGTCATAGGTCATTAAACTGTCATAATCTCCTTGGACTTCTCTTCCACGGACTTATCAACCTCTTTGATGTACTTATCCGTACTCTTCTGAAGGTCATCTTCCATGTCCTTGATTTCGTCCTCGGAAATATCTCCGTTCTTGGAAAGTTTCTTGAATGCTTCATTTCCGTCACGACGGATGTTGCGGATTGCAACCTTTGCATCCTCACCCTTCTTCTTAACGTCTTTTACAAGTTCCTTACGACGTTCCTCGGTAAGCTCCGGGAAAACAAGACGAATTACGGTTCCGTCGTTGCTCGGTGTAATACCGATATCGGATGCAAGAATTGCCTTCTCAATCGCCTTAATCATGCTCTTTTCCCAGGGCGCAATCTGAATCATTCTTGCTTCGGGAACAGAGATGTTGCCGACCTGCTGAATCGGCGTCGGGCTTCCGTAGTAATCCACTACCAGCTTGTCCAGAATATGCGGATTTGCACGTCCTGCACGGATTGTAACCAGCTCTGCATTCAAGTGGTCACAGGTCTTCTGCATCTTCTCGTCATACGCTTTTACTTGTTCGTTCATAGTAACCTCCCCTTTTGGCACTGACATGACTATCAGGTACCATTATTATTTTTATTAATGTTTCATTTTAATCGTTACCGCAAACCAATTTCAATTCAGTTACACCGTAACACGTGTACCGTGGAAGTTGCCCTTCACGGTATTCACAATGCTGTTTTCCTCATTTAAGGAAAATACATACATTTCCATCTCATTGTCACGCGCAAGAATCGATGCCGTAACATCCACAACCTGAAGATTTTTGTCGATGACCTCCTGAATCGAAACCTCATCATATTTCTTCGCATTGGCATCTTTATTCGGATCCGCATCGTATACGCCGTCGATGGATTTTGCAAGTAAAATCACATCCGCATCTACTTCAATTGCACGAAGCAGAACTCCGGTATCCGTTGAAAAATAAGGATGTCCGGTGCCGCCTGCAAAGAATACTACCTTGCCGGCTTCGAAACACTCATTCGCAAGATCCTTGGAGAAAAGCTTGGTAAAGCTTCCCACCATAAACGGTGTTAAAACTTCCGTCTTCATTCCGACCGAACGGAAAATTTCAGATGTGTAGATGCAGTTCATAACCGTTGCCAGCATACCAATCTGGTCTGCCTTGGTACGGTCGATGTTCTTGCTGCTTCTTCCTCTCCAGAAATTGCCGCCGCCGATAACGATGCCGATTTCATACTTGTCGTCAATTAGTTCTTTAATCTGGACTGCGACTTTTCTTACGGTTTCCTCGTCAAAGCCTGTGTGCTTGTCTCCCGCAAGGGCTTCGCCGCTTAATTTTACGATAATTCTTTTCATGAAATATCCCCCGGTTCCAATATTTTTCGTTTTTTAATACTATATAACTTTTTTCCTACTCTATAGAATATGAACTCAGCTTTACAAACTGAAAATAAACTATCTTTCTGTAAAACTTCATTACATCATGCTGTCAAAGTAGGAGCTAAGATCCACCTCGGAGTAGCACTGGGAACACATACCGTCCACCATTGCTCCGTTTGCCATCTGCACGCTCTGGGACTTAATATTACCCTTTACGATTGCGGTAGAATCAAGCGTTACAGGACCATGCACGTCAAGATCACCCTTAATTGCACCGGCAATTGCCGCACCGGTTCCGGCCACTATCATGCTACCGATAATCACGCTTCCCTCTGCCACACTGATTGCCGTTGCACAGGTAACGTCACCTCTGATTTTTCCGGATTCCAGAATAATCTCACTTGCCTTCACGTTTCCGGTAATATTGCCGAAAATATGCAGCGATCCGTTTACTTCCACATCACCCTGCACGGTTCCGTAAATTTCCATATGACCGGTGGAATAAATATTTCCGAGCACGGTCATGCTGCCGGTGATAATACCGACTTCATCGGTTAATTCATCCTCCGGGATGGAAAAATCTGCGGCCATCATTTGACTTGCAGGCGTCTGGAATGCATTTGCCATGGTCATTCCCTGCAAATCAGCAGCATCGTCTGCCTGTACTACGTTTTCTTCCTGAATCTCCTCGATTTCTTCCACTTCATCTTCTTCGGAAATAACGGAATCGGAAGATTTTTCAGCATCCTCATCGGATAAGTCTGCTCTGATTTCATCCCAAAGCGCCTTCTCGGTTTCGGAACGCTCCTCTTCGTTATTCTCCACTGCCTGATATAAATTCTCATCGGAAGTGTTAATATCCGTTACTTTTACCGCTACATTCTTTTTGCTCTTTTTCCCGAATCCCTTTTTCATGCTTTCCTTTCTGGTTTTTTCACCGTCACTTCCGTCCGTAAGCTCATCCACAGCCTGCGTAATGTCAGCCTTCAGATCCCCGAAAAATCCCATTTTGTTCATCCCCCTTGTTTTATTTTTCTGTATTACGGTTTAATATTATATGACTATTTTTATATGACTATTTTTATACGACTATTTTTATATGACTGTTTTTATATGACTTAATACTTATGGTCTTAATTATCCTCTTCATTATCCGAAGATTCAATATTATCAGTCTCTACGGATTTGGCATCTTCTTTTAATTTCTCAGCTTCACTGAGTGCCTCTGCAACTTCTTCGCTGAATGCCTCGCTGACCGCTTCCTCTACGGCCTTCGTTACGTCGGATTCCATTTCTTCCGATTCAATCTCATTCGACTGAATCACAGGAGTTTTCTCGTTTGCAGTTTCTTTTGTCTCACTTTCTTTCTCAGAAACCTTTTCCCTTACGTGATATACCTGCTCCGTTCCGTCCGTAATCGGTAAGAATACCACATTTCCCTTCATCTGAAGTGTTTCGATAATAATCGGCAATGCTTCCACCGTGGAACGCTTCGCAGCGGAATCATGCATCAGTACAACGGATTCTTTTTTATCACCGATTCCGTTTACCACATTCTTCACAATCGTGGATGCTTCCAGCATTCTCGGTACCGCATCCTCAGAGCTTACATTCCAGTCGAAATGCACGATTCCTTCTTCTCCAAGAAAATGCAGCATGTCCTGAATACCGATCTTTGATATGGTATTGGAACTTCCGCCCGGGAATCTATAAAATTTCGGTTTTACGCCCGTCTTTTCCGTCAGAAAATCACTGAGTGAATAAATATCTTCCCTGTAATTCTCCATGGATGCGTAAATTACGCTGTATTTATGGGTATAGGAATGCATTGCAAGGGTATGTCCGTCATCAATGATTCTGTTGTATTCGTCATCAAAACCTTCCTTTGCAAGCACAAAGAAAGTTGCCTTCGCATCATGCTCTTCAAGTATATCTAAGATTTCATTCGTATACTTGCTCGGGCCGTCATCGAAGGTTAGATAAACCAGCTGTTTTCCCGGATATTTCTCCTCATCGGTTAAGTTAAGCTGCACAAGATTCTCGACGCCGTACTGGGCTTCTTTTTCTTCTTTTTCCTGCTGTGCCTGTGCCGCTGCTGCTGCTTCCCGGTTCTTTCTCTCGATTTCCTCTTTGGAAATCTTAATCTCTTCCCGGAGGATTTCCATATCTTTGTTGGTCTTATTTAACTGATACAGCAAAATTCCGCATAAAATATTCGGAATAATCAGGAAAATAATGAGAAGCAAAACAAGAATCAGCTTGATTCGTTTTACTCTCTTTCTTCTGAATTCCGTTCTTTCGGGAGACTCGACATATTCGTCCGTCTCTTCGATTTCTTCATCTATTTCCGCAGACTCTGTATTCTCTGTTATTGTTACTTTTTTTACTTCTTCTGCCATATATTACTACTATCTATCTATCTATATATCTACAAACAACAACTGTTAACAATAAGTACAATTCATTCACAGAATGACCAAATTAAATCTATGTTTAATATCCCATTCCACCATCTTTTCTGTCTTAATAATTAGCTATTCTACCTCGAGCCAAGAGCCCTTTTCACAACAAGACAGAGTTAGGCTTATCTATTATACCATAAAAAACTTCGTTTTTTACTGTAAAATATCTACGATATTTTACCACAAAACCATGCAAATAGAAACAGGAAAATAAAAAGGGGAGTGATTTTTTTCTCACTCCCCAAATCAATCCGGTTCTTTAAAATATACGGATTAGCCGTTCATCTGCTTTGCAACTTCTGCTGCAAAATCTTCATTTTTCTTTTCCATTCCTTCGCCTACTTCGAAACGAACGAACTTGGTAATCTTGATGTTTCCGTCAACACTCTTTAAGTACTGACCAACGCTCTGCTTTCCGTCTTCAGCCTTTACATAAACCTGATCAAGTAAGCAGATTTCTTTCATATGCTTGGAAATACGTCCGTCTACGAGGCCGCCGAAAATCTTGTCTGCAAGATATACTTCCTTGCCTTCCATTGCATGCTGTGCCAGAACTGCCTTAGCTGCATCGGATAAGAAGTTCGGAAGATAATTCATGTTGCTCTTCTTCTCTTCGTAGATTGCGATATCTTCTTCGGTCCAGGTCTTCTCAACGATTGCCTTCTCGATTAACTTCTGAAGGATCGGCTTCGGAAGGGTGAACGGATCGTTAAGTGCGCTGTCGATAATGATTTCTTTTAACTTGGTGCTCTCTTCCTCAGAGATGTCGCTTCTCTCGATGTACTGAGGATTCATAGCTGCAATCTGCATTGCTACGTTGGTAAGAGCTTCTTTTACTGCATCACCGGATGCACCTTCAGCTGCAACGAGAACGCCGATTTTTCCGCCGCCGTGAATATAGGATGCTACGCAGTCACCGGTAACTTTCTCAAATCTTCTGAAGGAAAGCTTCTCACCGATCTGAAGAGTCTTCTCTGCAACAACTTCCTGAAGACCACGCTCAAGAAGGGTAGCTACATCCTCTCCGTCCTTGCCGCCGTTAAGTCCGGAAGCAAGTGCTCTGTTTGCGATATCCTGTACGAACTCCTGGAATACTTCGTTCTTTGCAACAAAGTCGGTTTCGGAGTTAACTTCTACAACTACTGCGCTGTCGCCACCGATTGCAACTCTTGCAATACCTTCTGCAGCGATTCTGCTTGCTTTCTTTTCTACTTTAGCTGCACCGCTCTTCTTTAATACATCAACGGCTGCTTCAATATTTCCATCGGTCTCGGTTAATGCTTTCTTGCATTCCATCATTCCGGCACCGGTCATTTCTCTTAACTCTTTTACCATTGCGGCTGTAATTGCTGCCATAATTATGTTCTCCTTTTCCTTTTTTATTTTTATATGTCGCCACAGGGAACCCCCATGGCGACATTTTTAAGTTCTGCTATAAATTAAGCTTCCTCGCCTGCTGCTTCAGCTGCATCTGCTTCAGCATCTGCCTCTGCGCTCTCAGCTTCCTCATCGGTCATGATTTCGCCCTGGTTAGCTTCGATAATAGCATCAGCCATTTTTGCAGTGATTAACTTAACGGCTCTGATTGCGTCATCGTTTCCGGGAATTACATAATCCAAATCATCCGGATCGCAGTTGGTATCAGCAATACCGATCAAAGTAATACCAAGGGTATGTGCTTCATCGATACAAATTTTCTCTTTCTTGGGATCTACTACAAAAATGCAGTCGGGAATGCGGGTCATGTTCTTGATACCGCCGAGATTTTTCTCTAATTTCTCCCATTCTTTCTGAAGTCCTGCAACTTCTTTCTTGGGAAGAACATCAAAAGTTCCGTCCTCGCTCATCTTCTCGATTGCTTTTAATCTCTCGATTCTGGACTGGATGGTCTTGAAGTTGGTAAGCATTCCGCCTAACCATCTTTCGTTTACGTAGTACATACCGCAACGCTCAGCCTCGGACTTGATTGCATCCTGTGCCTGCTTCTTGGTACCTACGAAAAGAACGGTTCCGCCTGCCTGTGCAATTTCAGACATTGCATTGTAAGCTTCGTCTACTTTACCTACGGACTTCTGTAAGTCGATAATGTAGATGCCGTTTCTCTCTGTGAAGATGTAAGGAGCCATCTTAGGGTTCCATCTCTTCGTCTGGTGTCCGAAATGAACACCTGCCTCAAGTAACTGTTTCATTGAAAGTACGCTCATGTTTTTTCCCTCCGTTTGGTTATTTTGTCCGCACCTGCCGAAATTAAGTTTCATTCCTGCCGTTTGCGAACATGCCTCCGCATATGTCGCGTAGCGCCGGGCAATCACGAAACGCCTATATCCAGGCATCCGCACCAACTCCGGCATATCATATGCGTGTGTTTTGTGCAACTTTTGTATTTTAACATAGAAAAACCCCTTTTTCAAGGGTTTTCTTAAATGTCGCCACAGATGTCACCACAGGGACTAAAGTTGTCAGCGCAGCTGACAATTTGCCCTCATGGCGACATTTTAAAAGGACCACGAATTAAATCCATGGTCCTTAGCTCTTACTTACACAGTGCCTTCGCAATTTCTTCCTCGCTGGCGCCCTTCGCGATTACGTGATCACCGATACTGATGCGTCCGGAATATCCGTTATCGCACATATATTTATCGAATTTCGCCGCATCGGCTACAAGACCGGCTTCCTTGCACATCTTAGCAACGCTGTCGGAGAACTGACCAGCCTTAACGCTGATTGTAACCGTTTCGCCGGTTGCCTGCTTCTTCGCTGCATCTTCTTCAGCCTTCTTAGCAGCTTCTTCTTCGGCCTTCTTCTTTTCTTCTTCTTCGGCCTTCTTCTTGGCTTCCTCTTCGGCTTTCTTCTTCTCTTCTTCCTCAGCCTTCTTCTTGGCTTCCTCTTCGGCTTTCTTCTTTTCTTCTTCCTCAGCCTTCTTCTTGGCTTCCTCTTCCGCCTTCTTTGCAGCTTCTTCCTCTGCTTTCTTTGCGGACTCTTCTTCTGCCTTCTTAGCAGATTCTTCTTCAGCCTTCTTTGCGGAATCCTCTTCCGACTTCTTCTCATCGGAAGTCTTCTCGGAAGTAGCCTTCTCGGAGCTTGCCTGCTCAGATGTTTCCTCGGAAGCCTTCACACCGCTCGGTAAAATCTCCTCCACAACTGCCTTCTCTGTTTCGGAAGTCTTTGTGGAATTCACCGGTGTTTCATCCGTAAGTTTTACAGGTTCATCATTTAAACGCGCCAAAACTTCTGATTCGGTTTCATAGCCCAGCGCTCTTGCTCTTTCAATTACCTTTTCATCGGACATCGTTCCGCCGCCCAGAGTTACAAGGAATGCAACAAGTCCTGCCGTAAATGCTCCGATTCCGATACCACGCAATAAATATTTTAATTTCACTTCTTTTTCCCTTTCTTTCCGCCCTTTGAGGACTGTGATTTATTCGAGTTTCCCGTGTTGGCTTTATTGGAACCCGAATTGCCCGAATTATTTGTATTTCCGGCACTCGCCTTTACAACATCCTCGACAGTCTTATTCTCTTCTTTCGAAGCAGAATTCTCATCGACATACAGTAAGTCATCGTATCTGTCGTTCTTGGGTGCATTTTTCTTCTTATTGTTATTGTTTCCCTTCTTTCCGGAGTTTTTGCTCTTGTTGGCATTTCCGGCATTGGAATTTGATGCAGACTTTTTCGCTGCACCTGTCTTGGAAGCATCTGCCCCACTCTCATCCAGATTTAAACCTGCAAGGAGATCATGTTCCAGCTGCTCCACGGTCCTGTCGGACGAGTCAGTCAGATGAAGGTCGAATTTGTATTCTTCCTTTTCTTCCGCGATTGCTTCCCTTGCTTTCTTCTTTGCAGCTTCGATGGATTCGTTTGAAGTCTTCACCGGAGCCTGCTCTTTCTTCTTGGAAGAATCACTGCCGGTACTTTCACTTGCCTTTACAGGCTGCACCGGTTCACTTTGAAAACTTAAAGTTGAGGTTGAATCCTCCTCTGCCGGCAAAAAGTAACTTGCCGCAAAAAGCAGAACTCCAACCACCATAATGATAATAAATGTGATGTTCATTTTTTTATCAAATTCCTTTCGCATACGATTTTGTTTGCTTTTCGGAATTACTTCCCTTAAGAATCTATTTTACATAATATTGTAACTATTGTAAACCATTTTTTAACGGCGCGGAAATGTCACCACAGGGACTGTCCCTCTGGTCCCATTAAAAAGGGGAACGGATTTCCGCTCCCCCTGATAGTCCTTATATAATCACTTCCGGCTTATCGAACGCCTTAATCGACAGTTTTCCGGTCTGCGGATAGAACACGATTGTCCTTCCGTGACTTCCGCCGCAATCCTCCGCCAGAATCGGAATGTTCTCTTTCTTCAGTTTATTCTTCACGGCTTCCACATTCTGCTGCCCGATACAAACCGCATCGCTGTTACTTTGGAATGCAAACATCTGCGCACCGCCGGCAATTTTTGCCTTAATGCGGTAGCGGTTGGCACCTGCTGCTACCATCTGTTTAATCAGTTCATCGATTGCGGTATCCGCGAATTTATAAATATTGTCGTTCTTGCGAATCTTCGTGCTGTCCGGAAGCATAATATGAGCCAGACCCCCTACACCGGTGGACGTATCCCAAAGGCAAATGCCGACACAGGAGCCCAGACCGATTGTGGTCAGCGCCTTCGGTGCCTTACAAATTTTCAATTCTGCCATTCCGACTCTAATTACTTCCATTTACACTATTACTCTGTATATTTCCTAATTAATTATATTCCCGTTTTTCTTTTCAAATAATTCTTTTTCTATACTTTCTGAAACAATCCTACATTCCCAACGCTTCCAGCATCCTGTCGTACGAATCAATATCCGGCACAAGTACCAGATACCCGTCCGTTGTCCCGGAGAACCGATTCTCAATCAGCAGTAACTTATCGCACATCATCCCGAACTCAATCGCCGGTACGGAAAGAATCGCTCCCGCCATATCCACGCACAAAGACGGTACAGACGGCAGTGTCTTCAGTCCGGTCAGTGTGGAAATCGCATTTAAGTATGCACTCGTTACAATATTTCCAACCTCGGAAAGCGCCGAACACTCAATCTCGGAAAGCTCCGCCTTCGGATCCCTGTCGGGGTCTCCCATTAAAATCCCCGCAACCCTTGCAGCCGCCTGTTTCTTGAGCATCAAAAGCATGCTGCCGTTAATCTGTCCTTCCACGCGAAGATAAATCCCGGCCATAATCTGCTCTTCCCCGCCGATGGCTTTCCCGATATTATGAAAATCCAGAAGCTTTACCTTCGGTACATGCACCTCCACTCTTCTTCCGAGGAGTTGCGCCAGGGCTGCGGATGCATTGGATGCACCCACGTTTCCGATTTCCCTTAATACATCAAAATATTCCTCATTGTTCTGGTCAAAGTCGATTTTCGACATGTTATTCTCCTAACCATTTTTATTTTTAGCGACAATTTATAATTTAACTGACGATTCATAATGTTTGCAAAAAGCGAGTTGCCACTGCATCCTACACCAAAGCAAATATTATAATCAATTATTATGCTGTTTTCACCCCAAGCACCTCGTACATATCAAGCAGCGAAATCAAATCGTTTCCCATCTTTCCGATTCCCGAAACATATCCGGAATTCGCGGTTTTCGAGTCGCGATATACCTCCTCGATATCCTCCGCACTCAGTGTCACAACCTCACGGACCTCATCCACAATCATTCCGACCTCATCCCCGTCAATCCTCAGAATGATGATACGCGTAGCTCTGGCCACCTCGCCCTCGTCCATATCCATCTTAAGGCGCAGGCTCATAACCGGTACCACCTTACCGCGCAGGTTAATGACGCCCTTGATATAGGATTCCGCACCGGGCACACGTGTGATGCGCTGCATTTTTACGATGTTCTCCACAATTCCAATGGAGATGCCGTACCACTCCGTTCCCAGACGAATCTTTACAAACTGGATTCTGTCATTCTGTTCTTCCGCCAAAGTTTTTACTAATCCCTCGTTAGCCATTTTCTTACTCCCAAAATATTATGAATCGGATTGCAAGCCCGAACGACCTTGACTTTTATACCCTAACATCAGATCAACGCATTCGCATCCAGAATCAGAGCAACTTCACCGTTACCGAGAATCGTCGCTCCGCTAATCAACCTGCTCTTGCCGATAAATTTACCCATATTTTTAATAACGATTTCCATCTGGCC
>CADANR010000063.1:0-6442 GCA_902789265.1 uncultured Lachnospiraceae bacterium
AAGAGCCGTGAAAGGCGTTGCCGCAATTGTTTGTACCGCATTGATTCTTTCTTTTTCCGCAATAAGAACCGTGGACGAGGTTATAGCGGCACCGACCGTCGGTAATTTCGGCATGACAATCAAACTTTTGGAGTGGAAACGTGTTTATGAAATGGGCACGAATGATTTCCGTGGTGCTCTGGTTTGGGGAAACGGCAATCCGTATTATTTTACATCCGGAAGGAGCATCGGTCTAAGAAAGAATTCTGACAAACGTTGGGATTACTGGGATGGACAGCCTAACACCATTGATCCGTATCTGGATTTCGGGAAAGACAAATTCATAAACCGCAATTATCATGATATTCCGTGGTTTGTTAATGCGAAATCTCTTAACAAAGATGACGCTGCAAGAAGTGGCGAGTATCTGGGCAACTCCGCAAGATTCAGCATTAAATTATGTCCGGATTTAGGTCATACACAGTGGGTTCACACACCGAAGAATAATATTGTCGGATCGAATGACAGAACCGTTTTCAATATCCTGGATTACAATCACGACAATAAGGGTGATCGTACCAAAAATATGAACAAAGCTGCAACGAAGACATCGAAAGGTTATGTACGTCTCTTTGCTTATCATGGAGAATCCGAATGTCAGGACTTTTATTATAGCAATAATTATATTTCCGTACACTGGAATGATAACTGGCCGACAAACGATTTTATGCTGTACCAGGTAGATGAAAAGAGTTATGCGGCGATGTCCGATTATACGGTTACGGACGGGCAGATTTTTGTAAATAAAGATTCTTCGTTCCTGCTTGACGATAAAAAGCTGACAGTTGAAAAAGACGGGGTTCTGTCTGTGCAGGGAACATTTTATTATAACGGTGAAATTGAGTGTTCCGGTACAATCATACTTCAGGAAGGCGCCACCATGGTTCCGTATCATGCAAATGGGAAAGCCGGCGAAATCAAACTTAAGGACGGCGGTACCATAATTATTATGCCGAACGCCAGACTTTTCGCAGGATATCCCGCCAATACACTGGGCTCCACGAAAAAAGCGTTGTTTGATGTAGAGAACGGAACAATCATAAACTATGGTTTGCTTGTTTATGGCTGTGGTGATTTGAGCAGTGAAACAACAATCGAGATGCACAATAATTCTGAGATGTATATAGGTTATTGCCCCTCTGATATAAAAAATCCAAACAAAATGTTTACTCCGCTTGAAAAAAAACCTGATCAGGTTGCTCTCGGCTTGGGAACTCTCATAAATGATAATTATATAAATCATCCAAACATTTACTTGTATGAAAATTGTAAGGTGCATATTTTCCCAAGCCCTACTAATACAAATTATTTATCTGTAACTACTTATAAGTTTGCGCCTGAAAGCGGCGAATTTGTGACAAACACAATACTACCCAAAAAATCACTTTTTGATGAGACATTAATTAGTAATTAATCATAAATGATATTACGCCAACTTAAATTTATATATTTATTCATAACAATAAGGATTCGGATAAATGATAAAAAAGTTTATTGAAAAAATAAAAGAAATAAAGCCGTATGTATGGGCCATGATTATTGTCGGTTCACTTCTGGTAGTTACAATCCTGGGATTCTGTTTGCGTGAGATTTGGGATAACATAGGAACTGTCATTGAAGGCGGAAAGATTGTATATGACTGGCGATACCTTCTGGATCCCCTGACCTATGCAATCGGTTTGGGAGCAGCCTGCATCGGAGGACTGGTATACTTTATTTCGGATTACAAACTTTTCAGTGCCGGATCCATGAAAGAGAAAAAGGGTCTTGATGCAAGAACCGAAGGTGCTTTGGAAAACAGCCGTTTCTTAACGGACAAGGAGCGCGACAAATATTTTCCGTGCTATACATATGACCAGCTGAAGGATGCAAAAAAAGACGGAATCCCTGTCAGGGCGTATGAAGAGAAGACGGGTATTATGAAAGTGAATTTCTTATCCGGATCGCATTCGTTGATTATCGGTGCTACCGGCTCCGGTAAAACAACCACCTTCATTAATCCCATGATTCAGATTCTGGCGTCCACGTCAGCGGGGAGCAGTATGATTATGACAGACCCCAAAGGAGAGCTTTTCAGCCTGCATTCCAAGTATTTAAAGGAACGCGGATATGATGTGCAGCTTCTTGATTTACGTGATACTTATTCCTCCAGCCGATGGAATCCGCTTGGGGGAATTTATGATATGTATCAGGAGTATTTGGAAGCCGGTAAAGAAATCAAGGCGCACAGAGATTCCATGTTAAATTATCCCGATTTAAAACAGGTGGACGGTCCGGCGAAAGAAGGGGAAGTATGGATAGAGTGGAGAGGGATGGCTTATGCGGATATTTCCCATTGCCAGGATGACATCTCCGTAACCAAACAAAAGGTTTTCGATGAAATGTACGAGGATTTAAACGATTTGATCTCCGTAATCTGCCCCATCGAGAACGAAAAGGATCCTGTTTGGGAGAAAGGTGCAAGATCCATTATCCTTGCAACCTGTCTTGCGATGCTTGAAGACAGTGAGGATCCGGATCTCGGAATGACAAAGGATCGTTTCAATTTCTTTAACCTGAATAAAATTCTTACCAATTCCGAGAATGAATTTGCAGCACTCAAAGATTATTTCATGGGAAGAAGCCCCCTGTCACAGGCGGTTACCTTATCCCGCCAGGTTCTTTCGGCGGCGGATACCACACTTTCTTCCTATATGTCCATTACTTTTGATAAATTAAACATGTTTAACGACCGTGGTCTTTGCGGACTTACTTCTGCAACGGATATTATTCCGGAAGTATTTGCAGACAGGCCGACGGCTTTGTTCTTAAAGATTCCGGACGAAAAAGATACAAGACACGGTCTTGCAGCCGTATTCATCCTGTGTATGTATAAAGCGTTAATTAAAGTAGCAAGTTTCCGTGAAGATTTGAGCCTTCCGAGAAATGTATATTTTATCCTTGATGAGTTCGGTAATATGCCGAAGATCGAGAAATTTGACAAGATGATTACCGTAGGCCGTTCCCGTAAGATTTGGTTTAACATGGTTGTACAGAGTTATTCCCAGTTAAACAATGTATACGGCGAACAGGTTGCGGATATTATAAAGAGTAACTGCGGTATGAAGATGTTCATCGGATCGAATGATATCGGAACGTGCAAGGAATTCTCCGAGCTTTGCGGTAACATGACGGTTCATACGGCAAATACTTCTACGAATGTTAGTTCCAAGGAAGGAGATTTCTCCGTTTCCGGACAGAATCAGGTACGTCCCCTTATTTATCCTTCCGAATTGCAGAAACTGAATAATAAGGAGTCTACCGGAAACGCAATTATCGTAACATTCGGTAACTATCCTTTGAAAACGAAATATACACCGAGTTATCTGTGCAAATATTATAAAATGGGTACAATGGACATGGGACAGCTTCGTAATCACATGTTCCGTGCAGACGAGGTGTTTTATGATATCAATCGCCGGAATAAATTAATCCTTGGCGATAAAGACCAGCAAGAGGGAGCTTAAGCATGAAGAACGGCAAGAAGGCATTTTTATTTACAATCGGATCCGTAATGCTTACTGCATTGTTCATATTAAGCCCGTTTTATGCAATCGTGGCATATGCGGATGATCTAGATACTTACAGCGGAGAGCTGGATCCGTTTACCGGAGAACCGCTTTATAACACATCCGGTATCGGTGAAGTATCAACTCTTTCCAATGATTCTTACGGAGCCTGTGAGAGTCAGCATTCCGGATGGTTACAGTATTTTGGTTTATTGTGACGGAGTTCTTCAGGATACTTCCCTGGAATATCGTTCCAAAGGCGGATATTCCGTAATCGCAATTGTCAATGATGACCAGGTGGAGGTATTTACATTCCAAATCGTAGGTTCCAAAACAGGTGCGGTAAGCATGTATAAAATGCCTTCCTATTTCCGAGTTGATTCCGTTTATTTAAACGGCGAAGAACAGGCCCATACAAGAACGGAAGTCGAAATGGAGAAAGAAGGGTATTACGAGATTACATACCGCTGCGAAAGAACGGACATCCGGTATTCTTTAAACGTCACCGTTGATCATACCCCTCCCCAGGTGGTTTTTGAAGGAATTGATGATGACGGAAAAGCAAGGGGACCGGTTTCCTGGACCGGACTTGATGAAAGTGACGTCTTACGTGTATACAGAGACGGCGGAGAGTTCCTGCATGAAGGTAACAGGCTGACACAGAGCGGAAGGTACGAAGTAATCGTTACGGATGAAGCCGGAAATACGGTGGACCGCCAGTTTACCATTTTGATATATCTTGACAAAAACGGTTTCATTTTTGTAGGAATTATTGCTTTGGTAATCGGAGGACTTGTCGGATACTTAATCTGGCACAGGAAAAACATGAAGGTAAGATAGTATCGAACGGGATACTGTTTGAGATTGTTAACAAGGAGAGATGATGCCTTATGATGGATTTATTGGGATCAGTAAGCGATGCGGTCAGCGATGCGCTTGGTAGTGCCATTCAAAGCGCATTTGATTATATTCTCTATAATTTTGTTTATGTAGTTTTCTATTATATTGAGTATGGATTCTGTAAGCTGATTTGGGTTGCAGACAATATTTATGAAGTATTTACCGGCTCCAGAGAAGTGTGGTATAACGGAAAAACATCGTTTTTAACAAACGTATTTTTCCAGAATTCCACAATCAATAAGGTTTACTGGGGCATGGCACTTCTCGGTGTTGTATTTGCTTTTGGCTTTGCGATTATTGCGATTATTCGTAAGATTTTTGATTTAAGAGATAAGGATCAAAGATCTGTCGGTCAGATTCTCGGGAGTTTATTTAAGACCGTTCTTTTAATCTTAAGTATGAATTTCATTATGATTGTGGTTTTAAATGCAACCAACATTCTGATGCAGCAGATTGATTATATCTTTAATAATGCCGGTTATTTCGGTCAGGAAGATGAGATTGTTTATACTGATGAACAGTTTGCCGCAATGGCCAGATGCTTAAATACCATCGGTAATTATTCCACCAATCCGGCGAAAGAAAGTCATTACAATATAAATGCATGCTACAATGCAATCCGTCCGGACCTTGATTATTTATGCAGAACCGGTGTGTTTGATTTCTATTATCCGGACAGAGAAAAAGTAACAGATAAAAAGGGTGATATAACTGCAACTTCTCCTATAAAAAATTATTATAAGGATACCACCTCCTGGCAGAGTATGTTGCAGAAGATTGTGAATGCGCATAATGTTCAGCAGGACGTTCCGATTGATGTTTATAACGATAACATTCAAAAGTCCGTTGTAGAGGCAATGAATATTTTGGAAACGAATCCGCATGTAAGACCGCTTAAGAGCTTTAAGAGAAATTACACGGCATCGAGAGAACATATTCCGCTTGACCGATATGTATTTTTAATCGGTACGCTGGAAGCAGCAAATAACCCTGCTTACAATACTAATCCGGAAATGACGGATGCGATTCGAGGACCTTTTTATTACGGCGAGAAGGATATTTACAGCTTATCACAGGTCAAAGAAGATTTTGATATCAGCATCATGAGAACCAATTACCTGATGGTTTATTTCATGGGTATTACTTTATTCGGTGACCTTGCAATGATTATACTTACCTGCGTATCCCGAATTTTTAACATGCTGATGCTGTATTTAATTTCTCCGCTTGTATTTGCGGCAGAACCTTTGGATGACGGTGCAAAGAGAAAACAGTGGACAACCGCATTCTTAGTACAGTGTTGTGCAGTATTCGGTACCATCGTTGCGATGCGTACTTTGATGGTATTCATTCCGATTATCATGAGTTCGGATCTGGTATTCTTTAAGCATGACGATGCTTTAAGCAGCGCTTCCGGATTTGGATATGCGTTACTTGACCTAGCTGCAAAAATCATCATGATATACGGTGGATTTGAAGTTGTAAAGAAAGCGAACGGTATTATTACCGGTATCCTGGCGGATTCGGCCGGATGGCAGTCCATATCGGCCGGCGATATGTCACAGGCTGCGGCCGCAGCCCAGGGACAGTTTTCCACGTTTGTCCGTTCGCCGTTTACGTCAGCCGGTACATGGATGAGGAGCTTTGGAAATTATGCTACCGGCAAGGATGCCAAAGATGCCTTTAAAGCCGCGGGAGGCGGCGGAGGAGGCGGCGGCGGAGGCGGCGGTGCCGGAGGCGGCAGCGGCGGAGGTGGCAGCGGAAATACACCACTCCCCGGCTCTAAGAGAAAATAATGAAATTATAAAGGAAGAAATCAATGCGGCTGATACCCGGAAAAACAAAAGTACAAATCGAACTGTTCAGGGGAGTGACCTTATGGGACATCCTCGTGGGAGCAATTGCACTTATTTTGGTCATTTTGATTATTATTTCGAGCCTGCCGCATAAGATCT
>CADANR010000063.1:6451-22039 GCA_902789265.1 uncultured Lachnospiraceae bacterium
TATGATGATGAAATGCTTAAGAAGAAAGCACAGAATGAAGTTTTGGAAGAATATCTGGACGAATATAAGGAAGATCTGAAACGTCAGGAAGCGGAAATTGAAGAGGATCCCGATGCGGAATATTACGAAGAAGATTTGATTCCGGAAAAAATCACTCCGATCGATAACGATGGGGAGTATGAGGATTATGATGAATATGAGAATTATGACGTTGAGAATGAAGGAGCGTCAGACTTCGATATAAACGACGAAGAAGATGTCGAGCTTGACGACATAGAGGATGTCGATATTCATTATGTGGATGATCCGGATTTTACCGAAGATTTAGACGCAGTTTCGAATAATAAGGATTTGAAGGGAAAGAAGAAAAAAGGTCTTTATACGATATCTTTTGGAAAGAAGAAGGACGAAAATGGCGAAGGCTAAGAACACAAAAGAAAAATCGAATATGAAACCTACGGTTGAAATTGCACCGGAAGTTGCTGATATGCTGAAATCAGCAGCAATGCCGGAAGATAAGGCCGAACTTTCCACTGAAGTAATTGCAGAGGAAGGCGAAGAGACTGCTTTAAGTTACAAAGAGCTTTTAAAGATTGACAAGGATCTTCGTAAAGAAGAGGAAAAGATCTTAAGAAGCAGAAAAGCAACCGATGAAGAAAAGGATGCGGTCTGGCTTGCAAGAGCAAACAGAAGTGCAGAATTAAAGCGTGCCAAGTCCAGAGCCAAGAACGAGGTTTCCCAGAATAAACCGACTGAGTTCATGGAGCAGATTATCGCTTTTACCGGAATTAAGGATGGCTATATTGAATATGCCGGCAAATATTACGGTGCCGCAATAGAAGTGGAACCGCTTGAATTCCGTTTCTTCTCCGAAAGCCGCAGAAAGAACTCCATTGAAGCAGGTTTGGGAAGAGTCCTTCGTTCCGTTCATGTCGGATTCAGTGCCAATATTGTTAAGATTGAACGCCCTGTTATTTATGACAGTTATCTTGCAAAAGAGAATATAAAGCTTGAAGAACTCCGGAAGGCATTTGAAAGCGGGGTTATGACGGAGGAAGAATTTAAGGGCAGAGTTCAGATTGTTCAGGACCGAATCGAAGAATTAAGAGATTATTGTTTCGACCATAAAGTCATTACTCCGTATTATTACATTGTTTTGTTTGAAAGCGACAAACACCAGCTTGACCTTCAGATTACTTCCGCACTGGATTCTCTGACTGCCGGAGAAATGGTTGTTCACAGGCTTGACACCAAGGAACTTGCTGTATTCCTGAAATACACGAATCAGATTGATTTTGACGAACGTGAAGTGGATCAGATTGCACCGGAAGATTATGCACAGTGGGCAATGCCACAGTCATTGAATTTCAAATTCCGGACCACCGAAGTCAATAATATTGTTACCCATAATCTCCGAGTTGTGAATTACCCGACTATGGTAGGAGACGCATGGCTTGCCGGAGTAATGTCCATGCCGGCGACCAAGGTAGTCATTAAGTGTTCGCCGATGGAGAGAGGCGCATCGGTTCGTTCCATTGACCGTGCCCTTCAGGAATTGCGTGGTCAGTTAAATGCGACCGGCGTGGATTCCAAGAGAATCGAACTGGAAATGCATATTTCATCCCTGGAAGAATTACTCGGAACTCTTCAGGGCGAAGGCGAAGAGCTTCTTGCCTGCAATATTTTCGTTACGGCTTACGATATCCAGCAGACCAGAAATACGCCGTCGATTGTGAATCAGCCGGAATCCATTCTTCCCGTCATTAACCAGATGAAGAAGAATTTAAGAAGAAACTGGCAGGAACAGAAATTCCGTTTAAATAACCTTGAATTCGAGCAGATTCAGGGCTTTATCGGACAGCAGGTATCCGCATATGATCCGTTCCTGAAAGAAGGACGAGGTGTTCCCAGTAACTCCGTTGCTGCAGCATTTCCCTGGATTTATGCTCATATTTCCGATGAAGGCGGATTTAAATTGGGAACATCGGATGGTGTACCGATTTTTGTAAACTTTTTCAGAAGAGATTCCGAGCGTGTTAATTCCAACATGGTTATCATCGGTAAATCCGGTTCCGGTAAATCCTATGCGACCAAGAGTTTTCTTGCAAATCTTGCTGCGGAAGATGCAAAAATATATATTCTCGACCCCGAGAACGAGTATTCCGAACTTGCAAGCAACTTAAACGGTAAAGTCATCAATGTTGCGAATGCCCAGCACGGAAGACTGAATCCGTTTCATATTATTACCGCGTTGGACGATGATGATGCGGAAGCGGAAGGCATGAACGTAACGGGAAGCTTTGCAACACATTTACAGTTCTTAGAAGAGTTTTACCGTCAGATCCTGCCGGAAATTGATAAAGATGCACTTGAGTATTTAAATACATTAACCGAACGTTTGTATACGAATAAAGGCATTACGCAGGAAACCAATCTTTCCAAACTTACACCGAAGGATTATCCCGTTTTTGATGACCTTTATGATGAAGTATTATCCGAGTTTGAAAGAACAGATAACGAATATATCCGTTCCCTTCTCCGTTCCCTTGTAAACTATGTTTCCAAGTTTGCATCGGGCGGACGTAACGCAAATATCTGGAACGGACCGAGTACGGTTACAACGGACGAAAACTTCACGGTATTCAACTTCCAGTCGATGCTTTCAAACCGAAACACAACCATCGCCAATGCGCAGATGCTTCTTGTTCTGAAATACATCGACAACGAGATTATCAAGAACCGTGATTACAATACGAAATATAAATTAAACCGTAAAATCGTGGTAGTAATCGACGAGGCACATGTTTTCATCGATGAAAAATACCCGATCGCCCTGGATTTCATGTTCCAGCTTGCAAAACGTATCCGTAAGTACAACGGTATGCAGATTGTAATTACGCAGAACATTAAGGACTTTGTAGGTTCCGAAGAAATTGCAAGAAAGAGTACCGCAATTATCAATGCCTGCCAGTACAGCTTTATCTTTGCACTGGCACCGAATGATATTACCGACCTTTGCAGATTATATGAGAAGGCCGGCGGAATCAACGAACAGGAACAGGAACAGATCACACAGGCACCACGTGGTCAGGCATTTACCGTACTTTCCCCACAGAGCCGTTCGATTTTCAAAATCGACGTGCCGAAGGAAATGGTAAACATGTTCCAGGAACAGAAATACGAATTTCCTTTATATTCCGGAGAAGAAGGCGTGGCAAGATGGAATGAATTCGTCGGAGAAAGCCGCATCTTAAATTCCGAGAACCTGAAGCTTAATAAACTGGATGTTGTAAACCTGGATGAGATTGACGAGGAATTCAAGTCCGAACGTAAGAGAGTTGTATTCGAAGAAATTGCGGAAGAAGAAGCACCTGAGATTCTCGATTTCTCGAAACGTAAAGTCGGAAAGAGTATCACATTTGAAGAAATCGATGATATTCCGATGGCTCAGACTTCCGGCAAATCTTCCGGTAATGTGGTATTTGATGAAATTGATGATTTCGGAGAGATTCCGGAACCACCGGCAGCAATGGCTGCAGCAGCCGCCGCTCCGGCATTTGATTACAACCAGTTTGCGAAAGATTTAAGGAAACAGATTCTTTCGGAAGTAAGAGAAGAGCTTGCATCGCAGAAAGAAACTTACGCCGCAGCTTCCGTTCCGGCCCGGAAAGATACATCCGCTAAGAAATCGGCAACCTACACATCCGAAGAAGAGGATGATTTCGATCTTACGCTTGAGAATCTCTTTGATGAGGATGAAGAGGACATCTTTAACGGACTTGACGATGACGAGAATGAAGAAGATCTTTTTGAAGCGGGTTCTGAGATAAAAACCACAGGAAGTGTTACAGACTCCGATGATTTATCAGAAGAGAATGACGGATTACCTGATGATTTTGACTTCAGTCTCGATGATCTCTTTGCAGACGAATTCGAAGCCGAAGATACGCAAAGCGAAGAGACTGCAACTTCCACAGACGAGGATTCTGATGATGACTTTGATTTCTCGCTTCTCTTCAGCGGAGATGAGAATGCTTCAGAGTCCGTTGCGGATTCCGACGGAGGAGATTTGGATATTCTTTCTCTTCTTATGGAAGAGGCAGAGAATTACAAGACGGAGACCAGAATTAAAGATGTTTCCGATATCGTAGGCGAAGGCGAAGTTGCCGAAATTTCCATGGAAGAACTTGCAGCCTTGGTAAAGATACAAAGAGAAAAACGCCTTGCGGAAGAAGAATAATTATTTAAAACGGAGATAGGTATAAATTGGCAGCTAATTTAGGAATCAAACTGATAAATCGCGGAGACGAGGGAGAACTTCTGCTCATCGGTCGTCTGGATGCGAATACCGTCGAGGAGGCTCAGGAGTACTTTAATGTGGCGGCGGACCGGTTTGACCATTTAATCTTAAATATGGACCAGCTTGTATATATTTCAAGTGCAGGACTTCGTGTCCTGAAACTGATTCATATCAAGATGCAGAAAAAGGGCGGTCAGTTATCCATCCGGAACGCGAATAATTATGTTATGGAAGTTTTTGAAATGACAGGTTTTGCGGGTCTTTTGAATTTTATTTAATGAAAACCACTGTGAATCGTAAAAGAGGATACAGCTATGAAAGATATTAAATTAAACAGGAAAACAGCATATGAGAAATTATTCCGAAAAGGAATTCGTATCGCGGGACGTGTAATTGCGGCATTCATTGCGCTTCTTGTCGTGTTTGAAGGAATTTCCTTCCCGGCTCATGCAGAGCAAAATGCAATTACCAATACATACATTTTAGAAACGTCTACCGGACTCAGTACGGGTGAATTTATCGAGTATATTATGATTAAATATACCGATGAAAGCGGAAACACCAAAAGACATTACATCTTCCCGAACACAGATACATTGGGGAATGGTTTAAAACTGGCTGCCGGGATTGGGAATGATGATAATATTCTTCAAGCGATGCAGACACAGTTCGGTTATGAACTGGTTAATGATTATAAGACCAAAAAAGCTCTGTCTTCCTATAATACGGATCAGTTCATTCTTACACTTCCTAAAGCCATTAAAGAGATTCAGGATATCAGAATCCTTTCAAACAAAAATGGTTCATGGACCTGCCTGGGAATGCGTCTTTTTAAAGTAGATGAAATATACGGACTTAATATGGCAGGAGTATGGTCAAACTGCGGTTATGTCGATTTCAAAGGAACGCTTATCGCCGAACTGGATCGTTCAGGAGGTACAACCATTCAGTGTGACGATGTGGATGATGTCAGTATTATCAAAACCAACAAGCTCATTACGAATTTTGCCGGCAAGAGTTATGCCGAACATGATACACAGGAATATAATACCTTCGGTTTTCGTCTTGATTTCTCGGATTATTTCAAGGCCGGTATGGAAGGACAGATTAACGACTATTCCGATAATAAGGCATCCATTCTGAATATGGGAATTGCGGAAACCCTGACTTTAAATTTAGTCTATGAAGATATTTACGGTCAGAGCAGAATCTTAAATCTTCCCATGAATACATCTACGGCTTACTGGCTGAGTGACGGTAAGAGAATCGGAAATACCCCGGTTCTCGGTTTCGGTCAGCAGGGTGGTTCCATGGGCTTTACCGCAGACATTCCGGATTGTGCCAAAATTATTACAACCACAATTTCGGCAGGTTCCACTGCGGCAATGAGTGCTGCAGGTATTCGGCACAGCAGTTCCTTTTCCAAAGCCTCCAGAAGAGACGCAAGGGAGAATTATTCCGCAAATGATATGATGAAATACACCTGTTTTGCTGTTTATGATATGAAACAATCCATTTTCCAAACGCAGGTGGATGGTGCTCTTTTAAAGTATAATTACATCGGTGATCCCGTCAGCTTTAGAGTTTCGTCTACAGCTGAAGGAGACGGAATTATGAGCAGCGGCGATACCCAGATTATGATTCGTGATTATAACGATCAGAACAAAAAACCGCTTGACTTTGAAACCGGTAAAATCGAAGGATATCTGGTTCATCTTACTACCGACAGTATGACCGCTGCCGCAACATCCGGTAATCTTAAGATCAGTTTCAAATATAAGACCATGACCGGTCTGGATAAAGAAACCGGTGAATATGACCTGATCGATGCGGCAAACAATTTTTACGGTTACTGGCCCGGTAATGTGGACAATTTCCCGTATTATCTCGGCTTTGCACCGGGTCAGACGCTCGCATTCATTATTCAGGTTGAGAACGTGGATTTCTTTACCGGTGCAACACTTTCATTAAGTAAAGACGGAGATGACTACCAGTTATCAGCACTGAAAATTTACAATATTAATAACGCCGGAAGGAAAGTGGCAAATTGGGAAGATGTAAGTGCCGGCGGGTATTCTTCACGTGTCCGCGTTTCGCGTATTGTGGAAACGGACGGCGATGTGATTGATCTTTCCAAGCCCGGAAAGGTAGTTGACGGCAAAGAAGATGATCAAATGAAGAAACTTAAGAAAGCCGGAGCAATTGGTATTCTGGATATTAATGAACCGGTTTTGATTCTTCCCGACGAACACAGAAAGATAGATTTTGTTACCAATTCCGTCGGCGAACTGGAAGATAAATCTTTTGATCCCAACAAGTATTCGCTGACCTACATGGAAGCAATGCAGGATTATGATTTTGCCAAGGAGAGAAAGAATTATAAGGTTACCATCCAGATTGCGGATGATGAAACTCCTACAACGGGAAATACGAGCAGCACAACAATTGTGACAGGAGACGGAGATTCCGGTTCCAAGAACAATTTCTATTTCCAGCTGGTATTTGAAGACGGTTCGACATCGGCATTTGTTCTTGCCAACCAACAGCTCATGGGCGACTATTTCCGAACCGGCTCGACACATACGATTTATATTAAAACGAACCATGATTACGGCGATATTACAGAGATTCGTGTTATTCCCGATGATACGACCGAGGATTCGCTGAAAAAGGATAAATTAAAAATCAAAAGCATCATGGTTACCGAGGGTAATTCTCTGGGTACTCATAAAGCCTGGAATTTCGAGAATATTAACTGGATCGGAACCGATTATTCGGATAACATGGAATTACTTTCCATTTCCGGTAAAGCAGGACGTTCCCTTTCCCAGGTTGCAAAGAAAATTCCATTAAGCTATACATCCAACGTAATCGATGTGGAAGTATCCATTCAGACCGGAATCGGCAATTACGATACCGGAAGAAACGCCGCTACCGGCGGAATTGATCGTGTATATGCGGATCAGCTCCAGGGTCAGGTAAAGGTGAAATTTACATACATTAACAATCAGGGTGAAACCAAAGAAACAGCGGAAATTGATGCGGTTAAGAGCATGTATGATTATATGGGAAAAGCACCGATATATGCAGACGGTCTTGCCGTATCCAATCCGCAATATACATTCCGTGAAGGCCATACGGACCGATTTACGGTTCAGCTCAGTAATGTCAAACAAATTACCGGTATGGAAATATGGGCGAAGGCTGATAATCCGTATCGTTGGAATATTGCCGGTATTTCCGGTCGAATCTTAAAAGAAAAAGGAAGACTTCGTATTAATGCGAAGGATGAATATCAGTATGAGAATCCGAATTCCGGTGAGGAAAGCCTGATATTCGAACAGGGAACGGAGTCGAATCCGGCTTATTCATTTGATGTAAATGCTGTCGGACAAAAATTGAAATTTGATTTGAAATCAACGGAAATTACGGAAAATACGCAGGGCGAGACGATTGTAGCGGTTCCCAGAACTCCGGCCTCCAAGGATGATACATTAAATATCTTTGTTTTCCCGACCGGCGGAAACTCCGATCCGATGAGTATGTATGATTTGAACTGTAAAGTTCATTATACAACTGCACTTGCCGATTATCAGAAGTATACGGACCTTTCAAAATATAATGCGGAAAACGATCCGGAAAAGGGAAGAGGCATGTTCTTTGCATCCGGCGTGGAAGCGTCCAAGATGGTAGATATTTCCAGACTTATTCTGAATTCCAATTCCGAATATTCAAATCTTCGAAATATTGATTTTGCTATCATTCAGCAGGAAAGAGGTGCCGGTGCCGGAAGTGTCGGAACCGTTATAAATACCTATTTCTTTGATATTAACGGACAGAATGCGAAATACGGCATTACGGCATATCCGTCGAAAAACAGGGATGTTTTAGGCTATACCGAAGAACAGGTGGTATCTCTGGAATTCGGACCGGGGACCGAAATTAGCGGTTTATATCCGGAACGAAAAGATGTCGGAATTGCTCTTGAATATAAGAACAGTTTTGATCCGACAGGACCCAGCCACAGAACACCGATTGTATATCTGACGGATCAGAATATCAATAATATTAAAGAAGGCAAGACAATTGATTTAGTATTTGAACAGCTCTTTATCGGGGAAATTACGGGACTTGATGTAATTGCAACCGGCGGAGTCCAGGCTGTTGTGAAATGCGCAAGTGTTGCAACTTATCGTCAGGACAGCGGAAGTGTTCGCAGAAACTTAGGCTGGTACAGTTTTGCACAGCCGATTCAGTTAAGCGGTGCACTTACTCCGATGACCAGAACATCAACAGAACTCGGTGGTGAGAATTCCTGTACACCCGTTACGGTGAAATTTAAAACATCCGGACCGCAGGATGATGTGGAAAGCGGAACCCAGACACCTGTAAGGGCAAGTGTGGTATGCGTGGATCATACAGGATTTGTTACTCCGGCATATGAGATTACGGACCTTCGTAAATATCTGACGGATGATGCTCAGAACTTTAAGACCGGAGAAGAACAGATCGTAAGGTTTATGGTGACCAATGCCGCATCGGTTCGAAGAATTACCCTGGAACCGAAGAGCGAATTGTACGACGGTACGGCAGGCTGGAGCATTGATTCTGCAGCACTTAAATTCGGTGATGCGGATTATGTTACCAGAAATGTAAAGAAGAGATTCATGGAGAATAAACCTCAGAGTATCTGCTTCAGTAATGTTACCGTAACAGCAACGGTACATAACTGGAATACTCAGAAGGGCGCAAATGACGAACATCATGTAAGCAATGATAAATTAAATATTATTGTATCTCCGGGACAGTCTGTATACGTGACCCCTGCCGTTGCAGGTTCGGAACTCGGTTATACCGTTAATGCATACGAAGTAACGCCATCCGATTCGGAGGGTAAAGAATACTTATCCGGTGCGCTTGTCAACTCACTTACGATGGAAGGAGGAAGATTTAAATTTACGCCTCCGACAAATGAAACAATGTCCTCGAAGTATTACCGTGTGGTTGTTGAGGCGACTGAAGCTCCGGATTCCCAGGCTGTGATTAATATTACAATTGACGGTGCAAACCAGAGTGATATTTCCTCTAAGGCGATTAAGGATTATACCGACAAGATGACAGAGGAACAGAAGAAACAGCAGCAGGAACAGAACAAAGCAAACTGGGCAAATGTAAAACAGCAGTCCATCAGCGGTTACCAGAGTAACATGGGAGCCGTAAGTGCCGAAACGCAGAAGCTCTATAAGGCGATTATTGATGAACTTGAGAAATTACAGTATGACGATAATAAGACTTATGAGCAAAATGTTAATGAGATAACCAGAATTGTTAAACAGTACTTAAAGGATACCGAAGAAGCGGCAGCGTTAGAGGAATTCAATACTTATAAAGAGAAGCAGATTTCCGACGCTCAGGCATTGAATCCTGATTTTGACTCACCCAGTGCTGTTGATACAAGGGCAAGTGCTATAACAACCATTAACGGATATACGGATTATCATAATGATTATCAGAAGATCGGCGATTTAATGCTTGCATTACCGAAAGCATTAAGAGATTCATTCATAAATGATAAGAAATCCGAGATTGACGGCCTTGTTACGGGCGTTGAAGCAACAAGCCAGAGAGATGCGGCAAAAGCAAAGCTTGATGAAATTGCAGCGAAGTATACCAGTGATAATGCTTTGGTAATCAATGATTCATCCATAAAGAGCGAGTCAAACCAGGTAATCAGCGATTTGGAACCTCAGCTGAATGAATTACTTGCGGAACTCAATAAGTATAAAGAATTAAAATATCCTGAAGTTGACAGCCTGGTAGCTGCTTCTTCGAAAAAGGATAAGGAGAAATACGGAGAAGAAGCAAAAGAAGCAATCACAGCAGCAAGATCAATCAAAGCTTGTGATGAAGCAATCGACAAATTAAAAGAACAGTTAAAAGAGGATTAAAATAAATCTACGAGGAGAATCAAGTTGAAGAAAAATAATTCACATCTTCTTGCTATTACAATTTTATTTCTGCTTCCGATTCTGTTGGTCGGCTGCAATAAGAACACCATTCAGGGCGGAGCGGAAATAGGTTATCCGTATTCCTGCAGCATTTCCGGGAACGGGACCGTGACTGTGAAGTTAGACGGCAGTGCAAGTCCTGATTATACCTGGTATGCTTCTTCGGATGACGTGGCGGTAGTTACGGTTTCGAAAAAAGGCATGGAAACAAACGGAAAAGCAACTTTTAAAATTACTCCCGTTTCGGAAGGCGATACATCCGTAACCTTTATAAGAGAAAGAGAAACTACTGCAACCACGGATCTTTACGAATATGCCACATCTGAAGAGCTGGCGTCTTATGAAGCCGAAATATCCGGAACAACGAAAGATGCCGTTGCAACTGTAATGGAACCGGAATCGGAACCGGAATCGGATGAAAATGTGATTCCTGTTCCGGAATCGTCCGATACAGAGGCAATCAACAGAGTCCCGAAAGACAGGGTTTGTTTAATTACCATTTCGATTACGGTTACATCAAACGGGAAAAAGTTCAGTTCGGCAGCGCGTACCTCTTACGAAGATAAACTGGATCCCATTATCAATGATACCGGGGAAGGGATTCCTTACCAGATTTGGCAGGATGAAAACAATGAGTATCGTTTGAATTTACCGAGGGTAACGGGCGGATGGCTCATTTCCGATGAATCCGAATATACCGGAACTTCAGAAGAGCTTGTTGACCCTGAAACCGGCGTTGTTTTAGGGTATACCGGAGATACCTTGAAAACGGATGAAAAAGGAAATCCGATTATAATTGAAACCTATGATATGGGTGGAATCGGAGACGTTTCTTATAAAATCGTTCCGCAGGAACAGGGAAAAGGAATTCTGTATTTTTCCGCTCCGCAGGAAAAGAAACGTTTGGAAATTCAATTCGAAGCCGGTAATGAAAGATATTTGACCATTCTTTCCCATTCGATTGTTTCTTATGAGCCTTCGAATGCGGAACTGAAAGAGACGGTTGTGGATGATGATTATGACGGGCAGGATGAAAAGAGTCACTTAAGAGATGACAGTGATTCTTATGAAGAATACCTGCAGTCCTTAAACAGCGAGACGCCGAGCGATGAAGAAACGGATGTAAAAGAAAAAGATACGAAAAAGAAAGAGGCAAAAGAGGGAGATTCAGAAAAAACGAAAGAGGAAGAATCTGTTAAACCTTCTGAGCCTGAACCTGTTTCGGAACCTACAGTTAATGTTTTTAACGGATAAAATTTAAACGGCAGAGAAAGGGAAGTGCGAAATACGTACTTCCTGTTTCTGCTTTTTTTAAGGAGAACAGATTTGGACGAGGTCACCAGAGAAATCAGACAAATTTTGATAGGGAATATCATTCCGAAAGGAAGATATTATGAGGTTCCGGAGAAAGGTATCGCAGGAATCCGAACAGGTCTTAATGACAGTGCCGACATGATTCTTTTATTCGGTGTCGCCAGACATACCAGATATTATAAAGTTACCGGTAATCCGAATAAGATTAAGGCGGAAGGCCACAAATCCTTAATGAATATCGGTCGTAAGGTCATTATACGTTCCAATCCGAATGCGGAGGTGTCTTTCTGCAGATACATGGTAACCAGGCCGATAGTAATTTTATTCGAAGTGGATGATATCGGCGCAAAGGTGCAGACTTTTACCTCCAGGGGAATTTCCGGGTTGATTTCGGAAGCCTGGATTCGCTGGAAATTCATGAAAGAATTACCGGAGCTGGAACGTATTGACAGGGCAACTCTGAATGAGATTTACAGACAGAGAGCCGAAGAAGAGAAAAAAGCGAAAGAAGAGCAAAAGAAGGCCGAGGAAGAAGCAAAGAAGAAGGAAGAGGAAGAAAAGAAGAAGGCCGAGGAAGAACGAAAAAAACAGGAAGCCTTGGATGCACTTGAAAATACAGAATTGTCGGATGAGGACATCGAGGCAATCATCGCGGCAAGGCGAAAGAAGAAAAAAGGAATCAAAAATATTCCGGAGATTTCCGAAGAAATCATAGAAGAGAATTCAGAGGTTGATATTAAAAACGAAGAAAATCTGAATTCTGAGCTTGTAAATGAAGTAGTAACCGAAAATACTGTGGAAGATTATCTGGAAGAAATTTCAGAGGAATTACAGTTAGAAACAAATGAAGAGCCGGTTTCGGACATTGATTTACATATTGTTGATACAGAGTCATCTGCAGACATTGATCTGCACATTGTTGAGCCCGAACCTGCTGCAAAGCATAGTGGCGGACAGAAAGTACCGGGACTAAGAGGAGCAAAGAAACGCTTCAAGAGAGCACCGAAATTGTCCGAAACCGATGAATTAAAAGATGAATGAAGGAGTATTTGAAAAAAATACTCCTTTTTTAAAAAAATATTACCTTGTTGGACATCTTGTTGGACACGGGATGGACAACGGGGTTTACAATACTGACATATAATGAAAAAACTGTAGACAAAATCATAAGAAATGCACTGGAATCAAGGCCTGCAGCTTTTCACGGAGGATTAAAGATGGATAGTAAAAATTTGGCTAATAAGAATGAAAAACAATTATTTTCGAGTGAAGAACGAGCGTATTTAAAAGATGTTTTTAGCTATTATTATAAAAAGACTCTTCCACAAGAACCGGAAAAAAGGGCCGCACTTCAGAAACTAAACCGGGAGATTCTGGACAGAAAGAATACCATTACAAAGGACAATGTTAAAACACATGGTCCCGGTTTTCATGCGTTCATGGAAAAAGCTGAGAATAACGGATATGTAAATAAATCCAATTACGGTTTATATGCCACTTTTTATGATATCTATAATCCGAAAAACAAAGAAATGCAGGCAGTAATGAAAGAGATTGTTGGGGATCATCACAGAAAAGTGCCTGAGAAGGTCAGTTCTTTAAAAGAAAAATCAGTTTATACTGCCATTATTAAATCCGCCGAGAATTTTGACAATAAAATAAAAAAAGCAGACGTAAAGATTGCAAATAATGATAATAATACAATGAATCAGTTTGTTTTCTATAATACAAAGATTCATTCGGATGCCGAAAGAGGGAAAGCATTGGGCTTGAATTTTGAACCGAGCAAAGCGGAAGAGAAAAATCCAATGGCTTTCGTGCAGCAGGTGAAAGCTCCGAAGATTAAAGCCGTAAAGAATAATCAGCTTGTAAAAGAAGCTGAGAATGTCCAGAATATGGATTCAACGGAAGAACTTCAAAAATATGTCGATGATATGGAAAATAAGATGAACAAGGCACTCAAGAGATATCAAAGACAGATGAAGGCGGCCAAAGACGACAAAGAATTAGATAATGATGTCGATGCTTTGGAAAAAGAGCTTGAGGAAGAAAAGAAAGCAGAGGAAGTAAAAGAAGAGGAAAAGAAGGTCGAAGAGCCTAATATTGAGGATGTAAAGGTTGAAGAACCCCAAGTTGATGAGCCGAAAATTGAGGATGTTGATGAAGTAGTGCAGGAAATTAAGCCTGAGGAACAGGTTAATCCTGAAGAAGAGAATAAGCCTGAGGTAGAGCAGGAAATAAAGCCTGAAGAACAGGTTAATCCTGAAGAAGAAATCAAGGTTGAAGAACCGGCCAAGGGAGCTGAAAATCCGGATCTTGTAGCTGAAATCAGCAAAGAGAATTCGAGTATTAAAGTCGATAACATGACCTGGCGTCAGTTTTCAAAAAGTATGCAGGATAAGGGATGGCCGAATGCCGGGACGGATCCTGTTCTTTTCAGTGCGTTTGCAATCAGTGCAAATGAAGAACTGAATGATTTAACTATTATCAGTGAATTAAATCAAATTGAAGAATTTGATTATAATTCACATGTGGATAAGGAAAGAGAAATTGTAAATAATCTTTATGAATTAATTCAGGTAAAAAAGAGTATTGATGACGAGGCCATAAATGATGAAAAATATGCTGGAATTTTCGCATCAATAGAAGAAGCGCATAATGTAATTGCTTATGCTGTTGAAACAGAAACTGCACAGAATAATAATGTTGAAGAAGTAAAAGAAGAGCAGGCAATAAATCCGGAAATCATAGAGGAAGCACCCAGGGAGAATAATCAGGAAGATATTACAGTAGAAAACAAAGAAGAGAATAGAGAAGAAAATAAAGAAGAAGTAAAGGAAGTAATTGAAGAAGAAGTTAAGGAAGAAGTACAGGAAGAAATTAAAGAAGAAATTAAAGAAGAAGTTAAAGAAGAAGTTAAAGAAGATATTAAGGAAGATATTAAGGAAGAAATAAAAGAAGAAATTAAAGAGGAAAATGCGGAACAGAAAGAAGAAGCAAAAGAAATAAATTATGAGCAGGAAATACTGAGTAATAATCCCAATTATAAAGTAAAGAATATGACATGGAAAGAATTTGCTTCCAAGATGGAGGAAAAGGGCTGGCCGGATGCCCAAAATGATAAATTTCTTTTTAGTGCCTTTACTTTGGACCTTGACCGGAATAATTTCCGCGATCTTGATCTTTGCGATAGCTTATTGTCCAAAGAAGGCCAATATGACAGGGATTCTGCAATCAGCACCGGAAAAGTTCTTATAGATAACATTCAGCAGGATGTTAAATTTAAGGATTCGAAAGGCTTGAACAATCTTGAGAATGATTTAAACCGTGATGCTTTGCGTTATTTTGCAGAGTCTTATTTGAATATTCATCCGGAATTGAAGACGGATGCAGAAGAAAAAGCCACGGAAGTAAAGGAAGAAGTTAAAGAAGAAGTTAAAGAAGAAGTAAAGGAAAACGATGTTGTAAAGGAAAACGAAGAAGTAAAAGAAAATGTAATAAACGAAGCAAATAAAAAATTTTCATTCCTATTTGACGATGAAGATGAAAAAGAAGTTCAGAAAGAAAAAGATGCACAGGATAAATTAGATTCCATTTTTAAGGATGATGGAGATGCAATAGAGCATCGAGAAAAGAAAGAGGAAAATTCTAAATTGGATTTCCTTTATGATGATGACGAAGATTTATTGAATGATATTAAAGTTCCTGAAGAGCATGTTCAGGAAGAAGAACAGGCTAATGTAGAAGAACAGCCTAAGGAAGAAGAGCCTAAAAAGGAAGAAGAGCCTAAAAAGGAAGAAGAGCCAAAAAAGGAAGAAGAGCCAAAAAAGGAAGAAGAACCTAAAAAGGAAGAAGAACCTGAAAAGGAAGCAAACAACGAAGAAAAAGAAGAAAAAAAAGAAGAAATCAGACCGGAAGTAAATAACGAAGTAAAGCCTGAAGATAATATTGAACTAAAGCCTGAAG
>CADANR010000064.1 GCA_902789265.1 uncultured Lachnospiraceae bacterium
AAATTTCGTGGGGCCTATAGGGCTCGAACCTATGACCCTCTGCTTGTAAGGCAGATGCTCTCCCAGCTGAGCTAAGACCCCGAATTTCAAGGCACTTAATTAATATACAAAAAGGATGATGGAATGTCAAGAAAAAAAGATACTTTTTTAAGTATTAATATCAATTGTTTACTTGTGCTTTTCTTTTTGCGGGTGTAAAATAGCACTGTTATTTTGAAAAAAGAAAAAGAGCGGTAAAAGGATTTAAGAATAATACCGCATGAAAGGAGTGTTTTGCTATGAGCAAGAATATCGATTGGGCAAACCTGGGATTTGGATATATCAAAACGGATTATCGTTATGTATCCAAGTTTAAAGACGGAAAATGGGATGACGGTGCAATTATCACCGATGCAAACATTGTGCTTAATGAGTGTGCTTGTGTATTCCAGTATTCTCAGTCCTGTTTTGAGGGACTTAAGGCATATTATACGAAGGAAGGCAAAATCGTGTGTTTCCGTCCTGATATGAACGCAGAGCGTATGTATGATTCCGCGGTTCGTCTTGAAATGCCTCCGTTCCCGAAGAATCGTTTTGTAGAGGCTGTAAAGCAGGTAGTTGCAGCGAATAAGGAATTCGTTCCTCCTTACGGAACCGGTGCAAGCCTTTATTTAAGACCTTTCATGATCGGTACAAATTCCGTTATCGGTGTAAAACCGGCAGAAGAGTACGAGTTCAGAATTCTGACAACTCCCGTAGGACCTTACTTCAAGGGCGGCGCTAAGCCGATTTCCATCAAAGTGTCCGATTTCGACCGTGCGGCACCGAACGGAACCGGAAATATCAAAGCAGGTCTTAACTATGCAATGAGTTTATATCCGATTCAGCTTGCGCATAAAGAAGGATTCGCCGAGAATATGTACCTGGATCCCAAGACACGTACAAAGGTTGAAGAAACCGGCGGTGCAAACTTTATTTTTGTAACAAAGGACGGCACACTGGTTACTCCGAAGTCGGACAGTATCTTACCTTCCATCACCAGAAGAAGCATCTGCTATGTTGCAGAGCATTATCTCGGAATGAAGGTAGAGCATCGTGAAGTTCTCTTCGAGGAAGTAAAGGACTTTGCAGAATGCGGACTTTGCGGAACCGCAGCGGTTGTATCTCCTGTAGGAAGAATTCATGACCACGGAACCGACATCTTCTTCCCGAGCGGAATGGAAGAAATGGGACCTTGGACCAAGAAGATTTACGATACCTTAACCGGCATCCAGAGATGCGAAATCGAAGCTCCGGAAGGATGGATTCAGGTAATCGAATAAATTTCCGGCCTTCATTTTTCATGAAAAAAGGTTCGTTTTCAAAGCGAGACAAAACAGATTATTAAAATAGTATTAAAAAAGGATTCTCCTGATGTTTTCGGGGAATCCTTTTGTTGTTAATAGTATCAAAAAGAGTTATAATATTATGATAATTTGGTATGCATTTTAAGGAAGGAGAATCTTTGTTTATGGGTAGATTTGTTGCTTCGAAAAACCAGGAAAACGAATCACAGATGACGCCGCTCATGAAGGCGATTAAATCCATTCATTCCGTTTCTTCATCGGGAGATTCGCTTTTGCTGGAAGATATCAAGAAACAAAGAGCAGGACAGGATTTATATGCAAAGATTTCCACACCGATTGTGGGAGTTGATACAAACGAATTTTCCGTCAGGGGAATCCCGTGTGAATGGATTACACCGGCTTATAAACATGATGCGGATCATATTATTCTTTACTGTCACGGCGGCGGTTATACCTGCGGCAGTTTAAAATATGCAAGAATCGTCGGATCACGTCTTTGTCTTCATACAGCTTTCCGTGTTGTATCCGTTGAATATGCACTGGCTCCCGAGCATCCGTATCCTGCAGCATTAGAGGATATCACGGTAGTATGGAATTATTTAATGTCTCTCGGAATCGGTGCAAAGAACGTGGTTGTAGTCGGAGATTCCGCAGGCGGCAATCTTGCGCTGGAACTTTTGCTAAGACTGAAAAACCAGGGAAGAATTCTTCCGAAAGGTCTTGTTCTCATGAGTCCCTGGACCGATATGACATTATCCGGCGAAACTTACGAAACCTGTAAGGATGCGGATCCGATGCTGACAAAAGAATATATTCAGCATGCACGTTATTCCTATGTCGGTTTAAATAATAAATATGATGAAGCAGTTGATAATTATAAAATCGAGGATTCCGATTTCGATTATTCGGATCCGAAATACAGTCCTCTTTTCGGAGATTTGTCAGGCTTCCCGCCTACACTGATTCAGGTAGGCTCCAATGAAATCTTAAAGGACGATTCCAGAAGACTTTACGATAAGCTTCTTTCGGAGGGTGTTATGGTTACACTCGAGGAATATGAGGATGCATGGCATGTATTCCAGATGTCACCCGGAAAGAAAACAAATCTTGCGATGGCTTCCATCGAGAATTTCCTGGATATTCTTTACTGATTAGTAAATGTTCGGGAACGAATCGGAATATCCGTTAGGATGAGAATATATTCAGAATGATATTCTAAAGGAAAATTCCAAAGAAAAAACTACAGTTGTAGTTTGATTTTGAGGTTTGAATGGCACAGGACAGATGGTACAGAATGGATAATGTGGCAAAGGTTTTTCTGGCAAGCGCGAATGAACGCGATACCAGAACTTTTCGCATGACCTGTACCTTAAAAGACGAAATTGATAAGGACATTCTTCAGCAGGCAGTACTGGATGCATTGAAAGAAAGACCCCAGTATCATGTAACGATTCTTAGGGGATTTTTCTGGCATTATATGGAGCAGACGGATGACCTTCCCGTTGTGGAAGAAGAGGACGGTAAAATCTGCCCGATGCTTGTGGGACCGGAGAGCTTCGGTAAACTCCATCTTCGTGTGACCTATTTTCACAATCGTATCAATCTGGAGTTTTCACATGCCATAGCAGACGGAAACGGAGCACTGGATTTCTTAAATCTGATTGTGGAGCATTATTTAAAACTAAGGGAACCGGAAAGATTTAAGAAGCTTTCCATGACATCGGGTGCTTCGGAAGCAAATCTTTCGGAAGACAGTTTCCGGAAATTCTTTGCAAAAGAAAAAGATAAGATCCCCAATATGAAACGACCGCCGAAAGCCTATCATATCAGGGGAATCCGTTATCCGTACAATCAGACACAGTATCTGGAAGTGCATATGCCTGTAAAGGATGTTCTCGCAAAAGCGAAGGCATTGAATGTAACACTTACATCCTATATAGGTACGCTTTTGATGCTTGCGGTTTCCAACGATATGCCGATGCTGATGAAAAATAAACCCGTTACCATCAGCATGCCGGTAAACTTAAGAAATTATTATCCGTCCATGACTTCGAGAAACTTTTTCAATTCGGTTCTGGTAAGTCATGTTTTCAAGGGCGGGGAAGATGTGGAAAGCCTCTCGGCGGAGTACCAGAATAAATTAAAAGCCGAACTGACACCGGAAGCGGTAGAGAAGCGTATGTTAAATTACGAGAAGATGGAGAGCCTTTTCTTCATCCGTATGGTACCGCTTTTAATCAAAAATCCCGTCATTAACATGTTCAATAAACGTGTTGACAAGGAAGTTACGCTTGTTTTATCAAACTTAGGCAAGATGAGCGTTCCGGCGGAAGTGAAGGACGAAATTATATCGTATTGTGCTTACTGCAGTACGTCGAAACTGTTTATCGTAATAAGCACCTACAGGGATGATCTTGTAATCGGAATCAGTAATGCTTACCGCAATACGCAGGTAATCCGTGATTTCCTGAAGAATTTCACGGATGCGGACATCCCCGTGACTGTTTATTCCACGGAGATTTCGGACTAATTTTTTGGCTGGATATTATACAAATCGGATGCGTCAAGTTATAACGGAGAAAGAACGCAGAATGAAAAACTGTCCTTACTGCAAAATGAATATCGGAGGCAATCTTGAGAAATGTCCGGTCTGTCAGAATGCACTTGAAGGCGAAGGCGAACGCGACTACTGGCCGAAGCTTGTAGTGAATTCAAGACGCGTGAAGGCATTTCAGATTGTGATGTTTGCGGTGATTTCCATCAGCATCGTTGCCCTTGCCATGGATTTCTTATTTTTGAAAACCGATCATCATTCCTTCGGCCCGCTCGTAATGGCATGGACGGTTATCCCGGGGTGGCAGCTGGAGAATGTAATCAAGAAACATTACAATCTTTTAAAAACCCTTTTTGTAGCCCTGATTGCGATGTCCATTCTTTGCGGACTTTCGGAATTCTACATTCATGTGGCATGGAACACGCCGTATTTAGGCATTACGCCGGGATATATCATTCCGATTCTCTGTAGTGCAAATATGATTTCGAATTTCGTTTTGTCCTTTGTAGATAAGCAGTTTACAGATCATTCGCTGATTTATATGTTTATGAATGTTTTGGTAGGCATCGTGCCGTGGATAGCTTTATTTTTCATCGCCGGAACCCCGCCGATGACATGGTCAATCTGTATGGTAATCAATACACTTGCGGTTGTGGCCCTCTTTATTTTCAGAGGTCGCATTGTAATAAATGAGTTTAGGAAAAGATTTCATTTATAGACCGGAGTCTTACTATGAAGAAAAAGGACATGGAACATCATATCTATCTGGAAAGCAGATTCTATTACTGTCTGTTTGTGATAATCTTTGTCTTTACGCTTTTTATTTCCGTAATCGTGATGGGGTCCAGAACCGGTATTATGCAGACCGGTACCGTTGATTATGAGAGTGACTGGGTCGATAAAAACGGAGTGCCGGTTTCTTTTGATAACCTGATGCAAAAAGACCATATTGTCATTCAAAAGAAGACAAACGGGGACATCATCAATAACAAATCGTTATGTTTCTTCAGCAAAAATATATATTTTACGGTATTTTTAAATGGCGAAGTTATTTATAACTTCCGTCCGGACCCGCCGCAGGTATTCGGCAAATCTTACGGAACCTTTCCGCAGGCAATTACGATTCCGGTTCTTTCGGATGACGGAATTCTTACCATCGAAGCCGACAATCTTTATCCCGGTCATCCCGGTGTAATAAGGGATGTTTCGCTAGGCAGTGAATCCTATTTTGTAATCAGTGAGATGCAAAGATCGGTTCCGGAATTTCTAATGTGTATTCTTTGTTATTCCCTGGGACTTGTCATGTTCTTTATCGGACTTTTCGGCAAGTATTTCGGTGACAAACGGTTTGAAGTCATGAGCCTCGGAGTATTTACAATTGCGGCATCAATTTGGATTGCAACGGAAAGCTCTTTATTACCGCTTCTTACCGGGCTTCCGGTTGCAGTACATTTTGTTGACTACATGATGCTTGCGGTTGTACCGATTCCGCTGATTCTTTTTGCCTCATACATTACCGGAAATAAGGAATCCAAAGTTCCTTTAATCATCGGTGCGCATTCCATGTTAAATATCGTGATTTCCATTGTCTTTGCATCCCTCAATATAAAGGATTATCATGAAACACTCTGGGTAAGCCATGCAATCATAGGCCTTACGGTGCTTTCAATAGTTGGTTTTATTATTCGAAGCCTGATTCATAAAAGACTGAAAAAAGGTGTTATCGTAATTGTCGGTCTGACCTTCGGAATTCCGTTGCTGGTCGGTATTGTGGAACTGATCCGTTACCGCGTTGCCCCGCAGATCTATGTTTCCAAACCGTATTTCCAATATATTGTAATTCTCTTTATTCTTCTCTGCAGCGGATATGAATTTATTTCCTTATCCGAGATGACGAAAAAGAGCCAGATTGCGGACATCATGGAAAAAATTGCGTATACGGATGCGTTGACAGGTCTTTTAAACCGAGAAGCATATAACGATATTATCGATGCAACCCATGAGGAGCCTGTATCCATCGCAGTTGTAATGCTGGATATGAATCATTTAAAGAAAGTAAATGATAAGCTCGGACATGCGATGGGAGATGAGTATATTAAGACGCTGGCAAAGTGTATTAAAGATGCATTCCCGGATGAGAAATGTTTCCGCATGGGCGGAGATGAATTCCTTGTATTTTCCAAAATGAAATCATCCAATCCGGAATTTCATAAAAGTCTTGCAAATTTAAACAAAATGATTGAAACCTATAATAACGAAAAAAGAAAGGAAATTCCCTTAAGCGTTGCTATCGGATTTGCGGATTATAATTCCGAAAAAGACAGAATAGAAGATATTTTCCGGATTGCGGATGAAAGAATGTACGAGCAGAAGAAAAAGATGAAGATGGAAGTGGGGATTTCATAGGATTTGTCTATTGACTTTAAGAAAATTAGGGCATATAATGACTTTGTTAAAAAAATAACAATGGTTAAGATGATTTAATGATAAAGACAAAATCATTATAAACAGCGGACAATTAAAGAATAAGCCGCGAAGAAAAGGAGGTCACGAGATGGCAGAGAAAAAAGAACGAATCATTGACAGCGTGGAAAGCCTCGAAAAAGCTTTGAAAGAGCTTAAAAAGGCGCAGGAGGTGTATGCATCATACACGCAGGAACAGGTGGACGCAATTTTTAAAGCCGCCGCAGTTGCCGCAAACCAGGCAAGAATTCCGCTTGCAAAGATGGCAGTGGAAGAGACCGGCATGGGAATTGTGGAAGACAAGGTAATTAAAAACCACTATGCTGCAGAGTATATTTACAATAAATACAAGGATGCGGTAACCTGCGGCGTTGTGGAAGAAGACAAGGCATTCGGCATTCGTAAAATCGCAGAGCCGATTGGCGTTGTTGCGGCCGTTATTCCGACCACAAACCCGACTTCTACGGCAATTTTTAAAACCTTACTTGCTTTAAAGACGAGAAACGGAATCATCATTTCCCCGCATCCCCGTGCAAAGAAATCCACGATTGCAGCTGCAAAGGTGGTTCTTGACGCAGCTGTTGCGGCAGGTGCACCGGAAGGCATTATCCGCTGGATCGATGTACCTTCTCTTGATATGACAACACTGGTTATGAAAGAAGCGGATATCATTCTTGCAACCGGCGGACCGGGTATGGTCAAGAGTGCATATTCTTCCGGAAAACCGGCAATCGGTGTTGGCGCAGGAAATACGCCCGCAATTATCGATGATTCTGCGGATGTGATTCTTGCAGTCAATTCCATTATTCATTCGAAGACCTTCGATAACGGTATGATTTGTGCTTCCGAGCAGTCCACCATCGTTCTCGATAAGGTATATGACGAAGTAAAGGAAGAATTTAAAAACCGCGGCTGCTATTTCTTAAAGCCGGCTGAAATCGAGAAGGTTCGTAAAACGATCCTTATTAACGGCTCTTTAAATGCAAAGATTGTAGGCCAGTCTGCATTTAAGATTGCAGAACTTGCAGGGGTCAAGGTACCTGAGAAGACAAAGATTTTAATCGGTGAAGTCAAGAGCGTGGAACTCTCCGAAGAATTCGCACATGAGAAATTATCACCGGTACTTGCAATGTACCGTGCAAAGGATTTCGCGGATGCACTGAATAAAGCAGAACGCTTAATTGCAGACGGCGGATACGGACACACGTCTTCGCTTTACGTGAATGTAATTACGGAGCAGGAAAAAATCGCTGAATTCGGCGAACGCATGAAGACCTGTCGTATTTTAATCAATACACCTTCTTCCCACGGCGGAATCGGTGATCTTTACAATTTCAAACTCAATCCTTCATTAACGCTCGGATGCGGTTCCTGGGGCGGAAACTCCGTTTCGGAAAACGTCGGCATCAAGCATTTACTGAACATTAAGACCGTAGCGGAGAGGAGAGAGAATATGTTGTGGTTCAGAACGCCCGGAAAGGTTTATATGAAGAAGGGCTGCCTGCCGGTAGCTTTAGATGAATTAAAGACGGTTTACGGAAAGAAACGTGCGTTTATCGTTACCGATACGTTCCTTTTCGAGAACGGCTATACCAAGCCGATTACCGATAAGCTGGAAGAACTTGGAATCCAGTATACGACATTCAGTGATGTTGCACCCGATCCCAATCTTGCATGCGCAAAGGAAGGTGCGAAATTAATGGCATCTTTCAAGCCGGATACGATTATTGCTTTAGGCGGCGGATCCGCAATGGATGCAGGAAAGATTATGTGGGTATTATATGAACATCCCGAAGCAGACTTTATGGATATGGCAATGCGTTTTGCCGATATCAGAAAGAGAATTTATACCTTCCCGAGAATGGGAGAGAAGGCATATTTCGTAGCAATTCCGACTTCTGCAGGTACCGGTTCCGAGGTAACACCGTTTGCGGTTATTACCGACGAAACCACGGGAACCAAGTATCCGCTTGCAGATTACGAGCTGCTTCCGAATATGGCAATCATTGATGCAGACATGCATATGAATGCACCGAAAGGGCTGACATCCGCTTCCGGTATTGATGCGGTAACACATGCTCTGGAAGCATATGCATCCGTTATGGCAACGGATTATACCGACGGTCTTGCAATCCAGGCACTGAAGGTGATTTTTGAATATCTGCCGAGAGCTTACGACAACGGACCAAGCGACCCCGAGGCTCGCGAGAAGATGGCCAATGCGGCAACCATGGCAGGTATGGCATTCGCAAATGCATTCTTAGGTGTATGCCACTCCATGGCACATAAACTCGGCGCATTCTATCACATCCCTCACGGTGTTGCGAATGCACTTATGATTGACGAAGTTATCCGCTTCAACATGGTGGAAGTTCCGACCAAGATGGGAACCTTCTCCCAGTATGATCATCCTCATACACTTGCCCGCTATGCGGAAGTTGCAACCGCTTTGGGACTGAAGGGCAAGAACGATGAGGAAAAAGTAGAAAGCTTAATCAAGGCAATTGATGAATTAAAGAAGAAGATCGGTATCAAGAAGAGCATTAAGGATTACGGTATCGATGAGAAGGAATTCTTAGAGAGACTTGACGATATGACCGAGCAGGCATTCGATGACCAGTGCACCGGTGCTAACCCGAGATATCCGTTAATGAGCGAGATTAAGCAGATGTACTTAAATGCATACTACGGAAAGCATACGGAGGTGTAAATTATGAAATTGGATAAATTAATTGCCGACAGAGGCACAAAGAAAATTTATAAAGACGGAGATCTTGCAATCAAGGTTTTTGAAAACGAAGCATTCTCCAAGGCAGATATTTTAAACGAAGCATGCAATCAGGCGAGAGTAGAGGATTTGGCAGACCTTCATATTCCGCGTATCCGTGAGGTCGGAAAGATCGACGGCAAATGGGCCATCGCAACCGAATACGTAGAAGGAAAGACCTTACAGGAACTGATGGATAAGAATCCGAAGAAGTTAGATGAGTATCTGGAGCTCTTCGTGGATTTACAGATTAAAGTACATTCCCACACCGTTGCAAATTTAAATTCCCAGAAAGAGAAGATGCAACGTAAAATCAGCCAGTCCGCGCTGGATGCAACGGCAAGATATGAGCTTCACACACGCCTTGCGGCACTTCCCACACATAACAAGGTTTGCCATGGCGACTTTAACCCGTCCAATATCATCATTGACAAGAAGGGTGTACCGCACATTCTTGACTGGGCGCATGTTACCGCGGGTAACGCATCCGCCGATGTTGCAAGAACGTATCTGTTATTCAGTCTTGCAGGTAAGGATGAGCTTGCAGCGAAATACTTAAATCTTTTCTGCGAGAAGACCGATACGGCACGCCAGTATGTGGAGAAATGGCTTCCGATTGTTGCTGCTTCCCAGTCCGTAAAGGGCAAGCCCGAAGAAAAGGAATTCCTCTTAAAATGGGCGGATGTAGTAGATTTCGAATAAGGGCTTTAAATGTTTCAAATCGCATTTTTTAACGTTTTATTATCACTATTGTATATGATTCCGGGGTATGTTTTCTGTAAAATCAAGAAAGCAGCCCCGGAGCACTTATCAACAATGTCATATATCCTGATTTATTTCTGTTCCCCCTGCATGGTGCTTGCATCATTCCTGCAGCTTCCGAGGTCGAAAGAAAATGTTTGGTATATGATGTTGTTTTTTGCGTTTTCTCTGTTAATTCAGGTTCTTTTCTTTCTCCTGCTTTTCTTAATCTTAAGAAAGAAGCAGGAAAATGATGTATACCGTATTATGAATGTCGGTGCTATGCTCGGAAATGTCGGCTTTTTCGGACTTCCTTTAATCAGGGCACTGTTTCCCGAAAACCCTGAGGTTGCATGCTATTCCTGTATTTTTGTAACCAGCATGAACCTTCTGGTCTTTACGGTCGGTGTTTACGGAGTGACGGGAGAGAAGAAATATATATCAGTCAAAAATGCTTTGATTAATCCCGCATCCGTGGCTTTTCTCATAGCATTTCCCTTATACCTTCTGAATGCGGGAGAGTGGTGTCCGAAATTCTTATTAAACGGAATCGATATTGTCGGAAAAATGACCACGCCGCTTTGCATGCTGATATTGGGGATTCGGCTTGCCACGATTGAACTTAAGAAACTTTTTACAAATGGCGGAATTTATATTGCATGTGCGTTAAAGCTTCTTGTTTTTCCCTTGTTCGGATACGGGATTTCTTTATTGTTTCCGCTTCCGGATACCTTTCGGTATTCCGTATTAATTCTTTGCGGAACGCCCTGCGCATCGGTTCTTCTCGGAATGGCGGAGATGCACGGGAAGGGGATGGATAAGGCTGCGAACTGTATCCTGCTCAGTACACTTTTAAGTATCCTGACGCTTCCGCTTCTGGCACTTTTGATACGGTAGCGAAATTGTGGTATAA
>CADANR010000065.1 GCA_902789265.1 uncultured Lachnospiraceae bacterium
ATACGGCGGATGTCGTGATCTGTGATGTACCGTGTTCCGGACTCGGCGTTGTGCGCAGGAAACCGGAAATCAAGTACAAAGTAATCGACGATCAGGGGAAAGCTTTGTCGGAGCTGCAGTATGAGATCCTGAAGGAATCGGCAGGCTATGTGAAGACTGGCGGCCGCCTGATGTACAGTACGTGTACAATCAATGATATTGAAAATGAACAGGTTGTAAAAAAATTTCTTCATAATCAGCCGCACGGGGAGAGTTTTGAGTGTATTGAGAGCAGACAGCTGTTTCCGGATATTGACGGCTGTGACGGCTTTTATTACTGTATTATGGAGAAAAACTGATTTGATTTATATAAAGAAATTTACATATTTCAGTAAAGAGATTCAGAAGGAGTACGATTTATGGAGGTTGGTTTCTATACCGACAGGGGAAGAATCCGGGACATCAATGAAGATGCCTGCGGAATTTTGCGCAATGAAAGGATTTTTATTGTGGCAGACGGCGTAGGCGGAAATCGATCGGGAGAAATAGCCAGCAGGGGGGCAGTCGAGGGTATTGCTGATTATGTCGAAGAGCATCCCGTTTCAGGCGTTGAAACGAGGGATGATGTAAAACAGTATTTTAACGACTGCTTCAGACTGATTAACAACAGGATTTATACGCTGGCGCAACAGGACATCTCAAAGAGAGGCATGGCGACAACACTGGTCGCGGCCTATCAGGTCCATAATATATTATATGTCATGAATATCGGCGACAGCAGAGCGTATGTTTTCCGAAAAGGCAAAATGCAGCAGATCACAGACGATCATACATATGTCAATACGCTTCTGGAGGCCGGTGTTATTACGGAAGAAGAGGCTGAAGTCCATGAGAACAGAAACATGATTACAAGAGCAATCGGGGCAGCAAGTTCCGTAAACGTTGATTATTTTGAAGTGGCATTAAAACCGGAAGATATTGTTTTGATGTGTTCGGACGGTCTGACCAACATGATTGAGGATAAGGATATTCTCGAGATTGTACGAACAGAAGGAGATTTAAAGACCAAAGCGGATTTGTTAATTAAAACCGCCAATGAAAACGGCGGAAAAGATAATATCGCGGTACTTCTTATGCAGCCGGACAGAAAGACCGGGAAAGAAGGAAAAATCGCGGATACACTGAGAATCAGGAAGAAAGAGTAAGCGTTGTAGTTGTTAATGAGGGTAATTACTACTTGCAGATTGAGAATGGAGTTTTGGATTTATGATTAAAATCGGTATGGTAATCGGTGACCGATACGAGATTTTGGAATCGATCGGTGCCGGTGGAATGTCGGATGTCTATAAGGCAAAAGACCGAAAACTGAATCGATTCGTCGCACTGAAGGTACTGAAAAAAGAATTCAGTGAGAACAAGGATTTTGTGTCTAAATTCCGTACGGAAGCGCAGGCAGCAGCAGGCCTTGAGCATCAGAACATCGTGAATGTTTATGATGTAGGCGAGGAAAACGGAATTTACTACATCGTTATGGAGCTTGTGGAAGGTATTACCTTAAAGCGCTATATCGAGAAAAAACAGCGCCTTTCCGTGAAGGAATCCGTCAGCATTGCCATTCAGATTTCCATGGGTCTGGAAGCTGCGCACAATAACGGAATCGTTCACCGTGACATCAAGCCGCAGAATATTATGATCAGTAAAGACGGCAAGGTTAAGGTAACGGATTTCGGTATTGCAAAGGCGACCAGCAGCAATACAATTACCTCGAATGTTATGGGATCCGTGCATTATGCATCTCCCGAGCAGGCAAGAGGCGGTTTTTCCGATGCCAAGAGTGATATTTATTCCCTTGGTATCACACTCTTTGAAATGTTAACCGGACGCGTTCCGTTCAACGGTGAGACTGCAGTTGCCATCGCAATCATGCAGATTCAGAACGAAATGCCGTCACCCAGGAAATATGTTCCGGAAATTCCCGTAAGCGTGGAACATATTGTTCTTAAGTGCTGTCAGAAGAGTCCGGACCGCAGATATCAGAATATGGGTGAACTTGTGGAGGATTTGAAGAAATCCTTAATCAGCCCGGATGAGAACTTTGTCAAAATTGATTCCATAGAATCCAAATCCGCTACCAGAAGCGTAACGGACAAGGAACGTGAACTGATTAAACGTCGTTCCACGGGACAGGGATATTCCCCGGAAGTGATTTCCGCTGCAGAAGCAGGCGGTATTGCAGTTTCCAATACCGAGAAGATGTCCCCGAGAAAGAAACCGCAGGAAGATTTCGTGGAAAGAAGGGTAGGCCCCCGTACCACGGAAGCGGACCGCGGAAAGAGACCGCAAAACAGAAGCGGTTCCGTCAATTCCGGAAGCAGGCAAAACGGTCGTCCTTCCTCGCAGTCTTCGAACGGCAAGAAGCAGAGCCAGTCACAGAAATCGCAGAATGTTGCCCGTGAAAGACAGGCATCCGCAGATGCCCAGAGAAGAGCGAAACGTGCGAATGCACAAAGGGCTGCCATGGATGATGACGATGAAGATGACGGACTGTTTGAAAAAATCAAAACCGTGCTGATCGTCGTGATTGCGGTGGTAATCGGCTGCTTAATTCTTTATTTTGCAGGACTTGCCATGGGTATTTTCGGAAACGGCGGACAGAAGCTGAATTTCGGAACCAAGACAGCGGAAGAAGTCACGGTACCGAGCGTTATCAATTTATCTTTGACGGAAGCCGTGGATATTCTTACCAAAACGGGAATCGGTTATGAAACCGTGTATGAGAAATCGGCAACCGTGGAAAGCAACCATGTTATTTCCACATCTCCGGATGCAGGAACAAAGATTGCCGAAGGACAGAAGGTTACGCTTATCGTCTCCATGGAGGGAGAGGGTGTGCAGGTTCCGAGCGTTGTCGGATCCACGGAAGCGGAAGCTACCTCCAAACTTGAGAGCGAAGGCTTTGTGGTAAATAAGGAAAAGGAATACAACTCCGGCATGATTAAAGGAAATGTTGTATCCCAGTCTCCGGAAGCCGGAAGTTTAATGAGCCGCGGCGGAGCAATTACGATTGTGATAAGCCTTGGTGCGGATAAATCTGCAGAATTAAAAATGCCGAACGTAGTCGGAATGACCGAAGAAGCGGCAAGAAATACATTGAATGAAATGGGACTTAAAGTTGCCAAAGTAACGGAGGTTTACAGCGATACCGTTGCCGCCGGTGTAATCTGCGAACAGAATTACACCGTGAATTCCACGATTCTTGCGGGTTCCGAAGTGGAACTTAAGATCAGCAAGGGCTTGGAACCCAAGTATTACGATTGCAATATCGATGTTGCACAGCCCCCGAAATATGTCGGCGGAGATGCGAGAGTTGTACTGGTAACTCCCGACGGAACGGAATTATTCAATACCACTACGGATTCCTTCCCGGTCGGCATTAACTTAAGCAATATCTATGCAGTACCGCGCGGAACCTTTCGCGTGACCTATACGGTATTTATTGAAGAAAAAGCATATGATGCGGAAGGTAACGAAACCATACAGAACGTTCCCGCAGAAGATGTTTATACTTATGACGTAACATTCAAGGAAGCCAATGGATGATTTGAAGGGCAGAATTATTAAGGGAATCGGAGGCTTTTACTATGTATATGTTCCGGAATACGGCTTATACGAGTGCAAAGCGAAGGGGATTTTCAGGAAACGAACCGAGAAACCCTTAGTCGGCGATGACTGTCTGATAGATGTTACGGATGAAACCGGAAAAATCGGAAATATCAAGGAATTGCTGCCCCGGAAGAGCATGTTAATCCGCCCTGAGGTTGCAAATGTTGACCAGGCTTTGATTATTTTTTCAATAACGAAGCCGGAACCGAATTTAAATCTTCTGGATCGTTTCCTAATTCATATGGAGGCAAGGAATCTTCCCTGCATTATCTGTTTAAACAAGGAAGATTTAAGCACCGGAAACAGGGCTTCGGAGATTGCGAATGCCTATCAAAACAGCGGTTATGCCATATGTATTATTTCCGTTAAGAGCGGTCTCGGAACGGAAGAAGTAAAAAAACTTCTTGCCGGCAAAACCACTACGGTGGCGGGCCCGAGCGGCGTCGGAAAGTCATCGTTTATCAATTCCCTTCTGGGAACTGAAAAGATGGAAACCGGCGAAATCAGTGAAAAGATTGACCGCGGCAGGCATACAACAAGGCACAGTGAGATTTTTTATACAAAGATAAACGGGGAAGTAAGCTATATCTTCGACACCCCCGGGTTTTCGTCCTTGATTCTTCCGGATTTGGAGGGCAAACCGTTAGCCGCATTTTATCATGAATTCGACGAATATGAGCCTGAATGCCGCTTTGCGGGATGTGCACATATCAAGGAGAAGGAATGCGGGATCAAGACTGCCGTATCGAAAGGACTGATTTCGAAAGTCAGATACGAGAATTACCTGCAGCTTTATGAAGAAGTAAAAAACAGTAACAAATATTAGGAGACAGATTGTATGGACAGAATTTTAGCACCCAGTATTTTATCGGCGGATTTTTCTCATCTCGGAGAGGATATCGATGCAGTGGTGGAGGCAGGAGCCAAGTATCTTCACATCGATGTTATGGACGGAATTTATGTACCCAACATATCCTTCGGCATGCCGGTAATCAAATCCATCCGGAAACGTACGGATATCGTATTTGACCTTCATTTAATGATCACAAAGCCGGAGAGATATATTAAGACCTTTAAGGAACTCGGTGCGGACATTATTACGGTTCATGTTGAAACACTTGAACACCCCGTGGAGACATTAAAAGAGATTCGTGCTCTCGGTGCAAAAGCAGGAATTGCGCTCAATCCGGAAACTCCGATTGAAACCATTTTCCCTTATCTTGGACTGGTTGATCTGGTTATGGTTATGACGGTTCGTCCCGGAATCGGCGGACAGACCTATATTCATGAGTGCACAAATAAAATTGCTGCCGTAGCAATGGAGCTGACCAAACTCCAGCTTCGCGACAAGGTGGATGTGGAAGTGGACGGAGGTCTCGGAGTGGATACCGTGGATGAGGCACTTTATGCCGGTGCAAATGTAATCGTAGCAGGAACGAATGTGTTCCACGGTGATATTAAGGCGAATGCGGAAGCGATTATGAGTCATTTTTAATAAAAAAGAGAGGATATGATTATGAAGTCCTACAAAGAAATGTCAAGAGATGAGCTGCTGACCGCGAAGGCGGCACTCGAAGAGAAATATAAAGAGGAGCAGGCCAAGGGCTTAAAACTTAACATGGCACGCGGAAAGCCGGGAGCATCGCAGCTTGATCTGGCGATGGGAATGCTTGATGTGGTGAATTCCACTTCCGATATGCGTACCGTTCTCGGCAACGATACCAGAAACTACGGTGATATCGATGGTATCGGTGAATGCAGACGCCTGATGGCCGGTGTACTCGGTGTGGAGAAGGACAATATTATCGTTTACGGAAACTCTTCCCTGAACATCATGTATGACCGTGTTTCCCATTCCATGACACACGGTGTGGCAGGTTCCACTCCCTGGTGCAAACTGGATAAGGTGAAGTTTCTCTGCCCCGTACCCGGATATGACAGACATTTCAAGATTACCGAGTATTTCGGAATCGAAATGATTAACATTCCGCTTTCGGATGAAGGACCGGACATGGATCTGGTAGAGAAGCATGTAAATAACGATCCCGCAGTAAAGGGAATCTGGTGCGTTCCGAAGTATTCGAACCCGACCGGTATTTCTTACAGCGATGAAACCGTAAGAAGATTTGCAAATTTAAAGCCGGCAGCGGAAGATTTCAGAATTTACTGGGACAATGCCTATGCCATCCATCATCTTTATGATGACAAGCAGGATGAAATCCTGAATCTTTTAAAAGAATGCGAAAAAGCCGGAAATCCGGATATGGTATACATGTTTGCATCCACTTCTAAGATTACGTTCCCCGGTGCCGGAATTTCCGCACTGGCAGCATCTTTCGACAATGTGGAGCGCATTAAGAAACAGTTATCGATTCAGACTATCGGACATGATAAAATCAATCAGCTCCGTCATGCAAGATTCTTCGGAAATATCGATAACCTGAAGGAATACATGAAAAAGCATGCGGAACTGTTAAGACCGAAGTTTGAAGCGGTTCTGAGTGCCTTTGACAGGGATCTTGCAGGAATGGACTGCGGTACATGGGTAAGCCCCCGCGGCGGCTATTTTATCTCCTTTGATGCACTTCCGGGATGTGCAAAGAAAATCGTCGGAATGTGCAAGGATGCGGGTGTTGTACTTACCGGTGCAGGCGCAACCTATCCGTACGGAAAGGATCCGTTAGATTCCAATATCCGTATTGCTCCGTCCTATCCGACACCGGAAGAGATGCAGCAGGCGGCTGATATTTTCACACTCTGTGTAAGAATTGCAAGTGTGGATTATTATCTGGAAAAGATGTAAAATAGCGGCATGAATCGTTAAAATTTTATTCCTAAAAAGATTCATGCGGATTAACAGATAAAACAAAAGTAAATAAACGCAAGGTGTCAGGGTGCCGGAAACGGCAGCCTTGGTGAAAAGGGAAACAGGTGAAAGTCCTGTGCGAACTCGTCACCGTAAGTAAGGAGTTTGTACCGGTACATTGTTGGATACAATTCAGGATGTGCAAAATGCCACTGGGGGGACCGGGAAGGCGGTACAAATGATGAGATACAAGTCGGGAGACCTGCCTTACGTTGTACGTGAAATACGTATGTGTTTCAGGCCACGAGTAATTGGCTGTACGAAAAAGATACATTTTATATGTCTTTTTTGCGTGCCTTTTACCGTGTGGTAGAAGGCACTTTTTATATGTGCAGGGCTGCGTAAGGAATTTTCCTGCTTACGCAGGACGCAGCCCGCACACGAGTAGGGTGCGATAAATCTTCCCTACTCGATTTTTGTGATTGCATAAGTCACGTCTGCGGTCTCGTAGAGGTTCGCAATTTAATTGTATAGTTAACGAAAGGTTGTGCTTTGCTCCCGTTCTATAGAGCCCGCCGCTGTGACTTATGCAACCACCTGCCTGTATTTTCAGGCAGTGTATTGTATATAAAATTTGTAATAGACATAATGATGCAAATCAGAATGTCGAAGGAGGAAAAAGATGAAAAAGAAACTGTTAACAGTAATGATTGCAGGCGCCGTTCTTTCGGTATGTCTTGCAGGTTGTACGGAAGCAGGAGTGGCCGTTGGCACTTCCGAAGGTGAAATCGACCAGCAGCAGGTAAGCGAAATCCAGACAGAACTCGACAGCATTGTTGGTGATATTCTTACGGAGTTTAATTCTGAGGCTGAGTCCGAGGATGATGATCAGGCAAAGGCTGACGAAGTTGCAGCATTAATTGATGCAATTTATGTGCAGGAGCGCAATGACAACACCGATGAGCAGTGTGCTGAAGCGAAGGCTGCATGGGATGCATTAACCGATGCACAGAAGGAACTCGTGGAAGGTGAAAATGCGGATCCGGATTATTTCGGCAGAGATACCGGTGATGCATCCAAGGATGATCCTAAGAATGCCGACGATATCGGCGAAAACGAGCTTTTAGTTGTATCTTTCGGAACATCCTTCAATGAAAGCCGTGCAAATGATATTAAGGGAATTGAAGATGCCCTGGAAGAAGCTTTCCCTGACTGGTCCGTAAGACGTGCATTTACCGCACAGATTATTATCAACCATGTACAGGCAAGAGACGGAGAGGCAATCGACAATGTGGATCAGGCGCTTCAGAGAGCGGTTGATAACGGTGTTAAGAATCTTGTCATTCAGCCGACTCACTTAATGCATGGTGCCGAGTACGACGAACTTATCGATACCCTTGCAAATTATGAGGATAAATTTGAAAGCGTGGTGGTTTCCGAGCCTCTTCTCGGTGAAGTCGGAGCAGATGCCACCAAGGTAAACGATGACAAGAAAACGGTTGCTGAGGCGGTTGTAAAAGCAGCAGTAGCAACGGCAGGATATGACAGTCTTCAGGCTGCTGACGAGGACGGATGTGCATTTGTACTGATGGGACACGGAACCGCCCATCTTGCAAAGGTAACCTACAGTCAGATGCAGACTCAGATGAACGAGCTCGGATATAAGAACGTTTTTGTCGGAACCGTTGAGGGTGAGCCCGAGGAAACCTCCTGTGAGGCGGTTATGGATGCGGTTGCCGAAGCTGGATATAAGAAAGTAATCTTAAGACCGTTAATGGTTGTTGCCGGCGATCACGCAAACAACGACATGGCAGGTGAAGAGGATGATTCCTGGGCAAGTATGTTCAAGGCTTCCGGCAATTTTGACAGTGTGGACTGCCAGATTGAGGGAATGGGAAGAATAGAGGATGTTCAGAAGCTGTATGTTGAGCACAGCAAAGCTGTGATAAAATAACAAAAAGGAAAAAACAACAGGAACAGGAAAGAAATTATGAAAAAGAAATCAATGATACTGATCGGTGCTGCGGTTATCCTTGCAGTATTAACCGCATGCAACGGAAATAAGATTGAGCCGGTTCCCGTATCGGAACAGCTTTCGGAAATTGTATCCGCTTCGGAAACGGTTTCGGAGGAGACGGTTTCCGAAATCGTTACTTCGGAAGCGGAGTCCGTAAAAGCTGAAAATACGCTTGCGGACGGACTGTATTATGCAGAATTTAATACCGACAGCACAATGTTTCATGCGAATGAGACCTGTGACGGAAAAGGTCTGCTTACCGTTAAGGACGGGGAGATGACAATTCATGTATCCCTTCCTTCGAAAACAATTCAAAATCTGTACAGCGGGCTTGCAGAGGATGCGCAGAAAGAAGGGGCGGAACTTTTGCAGCCGACAATTGACGAAGTAACATACGATGACGGGCTGACGGAAGAGGTAAACGGATTTGACATTCCGGTGCCTTATCTGGATGAAGAGTTTGATGTTGCTCTAATCGGAAAGAAGGAAGTCTGGTATGATCATAAGGTTTCCGTAAGCAATCCGGTTCCGGCAGATGATCTGAATACGGAAACGGCTTCGGGTACAGAGAATGCGGACGAAATAAACTGGGATTATACGATTGATGTAACCTTAGAGGGCGGCAGCGGAAAGTCCACAATCACTTCGCCTGCAAAGGTAAGATTAACGGATGACTGTTATATTCTGATTGTGGAATGGAGTTCACCGAATTACGATTACATGATTGTAAATGAAGAAAAATTGCTGCCGGTCAATTCCGACGGAAATTCCGTTTTTGAGATTCAGATGTGCTCGTTTGACGAACCGCTTGATGTGATTGCGGATACGGTTGCCATGAGCAAACCGCACGAAATCGAATATACGATTTCTTTTGATGCAGACAGCCTGATGCCTGTAAATCGGAATTAAAATATGTAATGAAATCGGTTATAATAATGTCAGACTTTTCTTAACGGGAAGCCTGACATTATTTGACATTAAACAGAGTTATTTTGATCTGAAAAATGATTACTTACAGGTAAAAAAATACAATTGAGATTTGGAATGTTTAAGAAGAATAAACGGATATTTTCAATTTGCATACTTTTGATTCTTTTTTTCGGACTGCAGGGGATTACCGGGTGCAGTTCTTCTTCGACTGCCGTGAATTCTCCGGAAAAAAGAAACGGGAGTGTTGAAACAGGAACAGACACCGGAATTGAAGCAGGATCTGAAGAAGGAGAGAAAGAATTAACGGAAGGTCCGGCAATCTCGAAGGAATTAACCTGCAAATGTAGTATGGATACGGAATATGCCGAAGAATTCCGGGTGGATTATTATGAAGATGCAAATGGGGCTTCCTATACATTACTTCAGACCATTCCGGATGAAACGGTAATTTTAGTTGTTCCGGAAGGAGGAAACGTTCCCGGAGATCTGGACGAATCGGTGATTGTCTTAAAGAAACCGGTGAAAAATTTGTATCTTGTAGCATCTGCTGCGATGGATATGTTTGTTAATCTGGATGCGCTGGATTCCATACGCTTTTCCGGGCAGAAGAAGGAAAACTGGTATATTCCGGAAGCAGCGGCTGCCATGGAAAAAGGGGATATTCTTTATGCAGGGAAGTATTCCAAACCGGATTATGAACTGATTGTTTCAAACGGATGCAGCATGGCAATCGAGAATACAATGATTTTTCACTCTCCGGATGTAATTGAACAGCTTGGCAATTTCGGTATTCCCGTAATTGTGGATTATTCGAGTTCCGAGTCGCACCCGCTTGCCAGAGTGGAATGGATTCGTTTCTACGGGGCATTACTGGGATTGGAAGAAAAGGCAGATGAAATCTACCGGGAACAGTCGGAACTTGTAAACAGCATTGAATCCGAGGATAAGACTGACCTTACGGTTGCCTATTTTTACATCACATCCAATAATCTGGTACAGGTTCGGAAAACAACGGATTATATTCCGAAAATGATAGAAATCGCCGGCGGGAAGTATATTTTCGATGAAACGGAAGATGACGGGACCAACAAAAGTACCGTCAATATGCAGCTGGAAGAGTTCTACGATTCCGCAAAGGATGCAGATATCATTATTTATAATTCTTCCATTGACGGCGGTGTGGAGACCGTGGAAGAGCTTAAGGATAAATGGGCGCTTCTTGCAGATTTCAAGGCCGTTAAAGAGGGGAATGTCTGGTGTACGACAAATGATTCCTATCAGCAGTCGATGGCAATCGGCTACATGATTGAGGATATGCATAAGGTAATAAGCGGCGGTGAAGAAGGATTGCATTATATTTATAAAATTACAGATAGTTCAACAAAAGTACAGTAAAGTAAAGTTTAGGATATAATGCAGAGTACAAATGAAGGGATAGTATATGGAGCAGAAACGACGCATTCGATATACGGTTTCTTTTCTGATTCTGGTTGTCGGAATCATTGTGTTTTTTGTGCTTAATATCTGTATCGGCAGTGTGAAAATTTCACTTCCCGATGTGCTTGCATGCATTACGGGAAGGGATGTGCCGGAAACGATTTCGACAATCATACTGAATATCAGGCTTCCCAGGGCGGTTGCGGTATTTATCCTGGGAGGT
>CADANR010000066.1 GCA_902789265.1 uncultured Lachnospiraceae bacterium
ATGCAGGTCTTCAAATAACATAAAGCGACTCTTCCACCTTGTGAAAGAGCCGCCCCATTGCGTCAAGTCAATGTTTCATTCTGAAACATTAAAATCATATTGAATTATGTAAACCGATTCCATGTTTAATTAAAATTAAAACTCAAACTTATCTGCAAAGAATGCATCCAGTTCATCGATTGCCACTCTGACCTGTTCCATGGAATCACGGAATCTTACGGTTACGCAGTTGTCCGTCTCGGAATCGAAATCGTAGGTTACGCAGAACGGAGTTCCGATTTCGTCCTGACGACGATAACGCTTTCCGATGTTTCCGCGGTCATCGAATTCGCAGACATATTTCTTGGAAAGCTTCGCATAAATCTTCTCTGCGCCATCGTTCAGTTTCTTGGAAAGCGGAAGCACACCGATCTTTACCGGTGCAATTGCAGGATGGAAATGCATTACGGTACGCATATCCGGTTTCTCTTCCGTTCCGATGTTCTCTTCATCATATGCTGCACAAAGGAATGCAAGCACCATTCTGTCCGCACCGAGTGAAGGCTCGATAACATACGGAATATATCTTTCATTGGTTTCATCATCAAAGTAGGACATATCCTGCTTGGATACGTTCTGATGCTGGGTTAAATCGTAATCGGTACGATCCGCAATACCCCAAAGCTCACCCCAGCCGATGGTCGGAAATAAGTACTCGATATCTTGGGTTCCCTTGGAATAAAATGCAAGCTCTTCGGGATCATGCTCACGGAAACGAAGCTCATCCTCTTTCATTCCCAGTGAAAGCAGCCAGTCCTTGCAGAATTTCTTCCAGTATTCATACCACTCAAGGTCTGTTCCCGGCTGGCAGAAGAATTCAAGTTCCATCTGCTCAAACTCACGGGTACGGAATGTGAAGTTACCCGGTGTAATCTCGTTTCTGAAGGATTTGCCGACCTGTCCGATACCAAACGGAATCTTCTTTCTGGATGTACGCTGTACATTCTTGAAGTTTACAAAGATTCCCTGTGCAGTCTCCGGTCTTAAATATACGGTTGCGGTTGCATCTTCCGTAACACCCTGGAAAGTCTTGAACATTAAGTTGAACTGACGGATATCGGTGAAATTATGCTTTCCGCAGGAAGGACAGGGAATGTTATTTTCCTTGATGAAATTCATCATCTTCTCGCCGTTCCAACCGTCCACACTGCTCTCTAACGTCACATTATTCTCGTGTGCCCAGTCTTCAATTACCTTATCCGCACGGAAACGCTCGTGGCATTCCTTACAGTCCATCAGCGGATCGGAGAAACTTCCCAAATGTCCGGAAGCAACCCAGGTCTGCGGGTTCATCAAAATCGCACAATCCACACCTACGTTGTAGGGATTTTCCTGAATGAATTTCTGCCACCATGCTCTCTTTACGTTATTCTTAAGCTCCACACCTAAGTTTCCGTAATCCCAGGTATTTGCAAGTCCGCCGTAAATTTCGGAACCGGGATAAATAAAACCACGTGCTTTGCATAGATTCTTTACTTTGTCCAGTGTCTTTTCCATACCAAATACTCCTTATTTCTAATTGTTTTCAGACTTTTCTCATTATACTAGTGCAGTCCGCTCTTTGCAAGGAAAATTCCCGCCGCAAAGCTTACATGTATATCCTGCACTATGCCTGTTTCTTCGCTTCCTTCTTCGTTTTCAACAAATGTGTAAAAAGAAGTGACAGAGCCGTAATCACAATTCCCGCAATACTGATCAGTAACCCCGGTATAAATCCAGGCGGAATATACGAAATCTCAACAGTATGCTCTCCCGCACTTAACGGAACCGAAAGAAATGCCCCCGCAAAAGCTTCAGGCTTAACTTTTTTCCCGTCCACCAGCATTGTAAATCCTTCATCATACGGAATGGAAAATAAAAGTGTCTCATCCCGGCCACATGTAATGGTACCTTTCAGTCCGGTATTGGAATAGGACTCCACCTTTAACTCATCCGCCGATAATTTGTCCATCAGCTGATAATAGATATCCTCCTGGAAACAGTATGCCTGGAAGGACAGTTCCTCGTCATGATCATCCTCGCAGACAAATACCAAATACCGATCCTCATCATACACTCCGGCATCAATGATATGACGGAATTTTAAATCCGTTTCTTTCTTCGAATCAATCGTATTTCTGTCCTCATCCTGCACGATGACGCGGATTGCATCCACGTAGTTTACTACATAGAAAAATGCATGCCTTCCGGCCGGTACATGATAAACCGTACCTGTTCCGGTAACAGAATTATGGTCGTTATTGTATTTGTACTTGGTCTCATATTCCACTCCGTACGGCGGGAGTTTTTTATAAAGCAGCACATCCTCTTCTTCCAAAAGGAGGGACGCAAATGCATTCTGATTCCGGAACGGATGCTTTTCCTCAATTTCCATTTTTTCATCCACTCCGTTCGGAACCGTGAATCCGACACTTAACGGATAACGGTTTTCATAAACGTAAATCGTTTCGTCTCCGTCTTCCATTTCCGAACCTTTGAAGGTTTCTCCCGGCGCTTCTTCCTTTCCGGTAAGAATGTACTTGATTCCGAAGAAAGACGTTAAAAACGGCGAAGATCCCTGGAAGGAATATGCCACATCGGAATGTCTCAATCCCATGTTCTCATAGAATTCCTTAACACCACCCGAAATGGTGGAGGAAAAATAGGAGGCCCCCTTGTAGCCGTTCCATGCAGCTTCGTTCATAAATTTCCGGTTGTACTCTTCTATCCTGTAGAATCCGGCATTAATATTTTGATTTTGTTCATCCAGATAAGCAACGGTCTTTTCCGTAATCTCTTCATCTTTCACATAATCAGTTCTGCTTACCGTAGAATTGATTCCGACTGCCAGCGTATTGGAAAGACATTCAATCATTGCAACCGCAAGAATCAATACTTTCAGTATTCTTTTGCCCGTATAATTCGAAAGATAAATCATCGCTCCATAAAGCAAAAGCAAAAGTGCGGAGCAAAGATATGTCGTAAGACCGTTAACCAAATCGTCCTTCGATAAGAAAAACCATAAGACGATACAACCGATAATCATGCAGGATGCAATTGAAATGATTTCGATTTTACCGATGCCATCTTTTTTCTCATAGCACTCCGCTCCCATCGAAAGCAAAAGGAAAATGAAAAAGAAGGACTGACGCGCCGGAAAAGAATTCGGGAAATGGAATCCGTGCCATACGTAATCCAGAACGTTCACCTGGAAACTGAATAACAAAAACAGGACAAGAATGCCTTTCGTTATTTTACTCTTTAAGGAAATCTTTTTATTTGCAAAATAGTAAAATAACAAAAGCAGTGCAAGAACGGATCCGTAGATATTCGGAAGATCCGAATTGTTCTGAATGGTATTTGTATTCACAAGCATTCTTCCGAATAATTCATGAAAGCCGAAATAAAATTTCACTTCTTCAGGGAATTCGAATGCGCCTGCAGGGGTTGCTTTCAGGCAAAGATATACCGGCAATAAGATAATTGCAGTACACAACAGAACTACAATTGTAGTCCAAATAAAGCGTCCGATTTTTAAGAATACATTACCCTCTTTTGCATGAATAATCAGATTCGCGACAAAATATAATACAATTGCAATACCGGCAATAATCGTAATATAGAAATTCGTAATGACAGACAATGCAAGTGCAACACCGTAAAGCTTACTGCCCTCTCCTTTGGCAATTCTTTCAACGCCCAGCATAATTAACGGGAATAAAATATATGTCTCCGGCCACATAATATTGCAGGAATAAGCAAGCATATATGCAGAGAGCCCGTAGAATACCGCGAATGCAAGGCGGAGCACATTTCTCTCCTTCCACTTTGCATTCAGATAATAAAGGAATGTAACCGATGCCAGTCCGCTCTTTATAATGATGCCGGCCGAAATCCCTTCCAAAATGTAATCCTGCGGCAGGAGCAGAATAATCAGATTAAGCGGGGAGGAAAGATAATATGCAAAATGAGCCCAGTAATTTACGCCGAGTCCGTTTTCCCATGCAAAGAACAGTCCGCTTCCGTTATGCATTCTCAGATAAAATTCCTTTAAAAACGGCGCATACTGATGATAGCAGTCCATACGAAGATATGCCTGGTCTCCGAACGGATACACCTCGTAAATGGAAAACAGTAACAACTGAATTGTCACGGGAATCAGAAACGCATACAGGTAAAGATCGTATTTGATTAGATATTTTTCCACCTTTAAAGGCTTTAATCCTTTATTGAATACATACCCTTCCACAGTGAAAAATTCAATCAGACCTGTGAAAAACAAAACCAGAATCAGGCTTAGGATTCCGGACTTTTCTCCCAATACCGCATGCGAAAAAAGTCCGAGTAAACAATATAAAATGAAAATAAATACCTGGCAGATTACATGCCTCAGAATTGAAAGTCTTAATTCGTTGGCTCCCGTAAACGGGATAATCTCCATCTCCGTATTGAAGTTTTTATGGAAGATTGCGAAATACGGAAGAAAAAAGGAAACACCTGCCTGGAAGAGATAGATTAATACCCAGGACAGGCCTTTGATGGGATTTACGAAATACAAAAGAATACTTGCGGCAAGAAATGCCACAAGTCCCAAAACCTTAATCGGCAGGTATTCTTTTTTCAGAAGTCCCTTGGTCACAGTGATTCTTAAATTCCTTATAGTTTAACGGCTCACTTCATGCCGGCACGACCTCGTGGAAAGTCTCGTAGAAGCTCGCAACTGCTATTTTAAATTAATATTTATATTCTATGCTTTGCTCGTGTTCTATAGAGCCTTCCCCCGAGGTTCTACCCGGCATTCGTTCAAGCAAATTCATTATTAATTAAGTTTGTTTTGCAAATTGTATCATGGCGAGTGAATTAAACTCGCGCTCGAATGTATTCTTACAAATAATATCGACCTGCTGCTCCAGCTTTTCGAAGGTCTCATCGGATAATTTGAACGAAAAGGCATTTGCCGGTTTGGACTGGTAAACATAGGTGACTGCCTTTCTGCCGCTTTCCGGCAGATCGGCGGAAGGTGAGATTTCCGGAAACTCTCCCTCTAACATGATTGCCTTCATTTCGAATACGGTTTTTACAAAATCATTCGGAATGCTTTCATCCGAAAGTTTTGTCAATGCCACATACAAAAGTCGCATGAGTCCGATATTGTCTGCATTTTCCCTGCCGTAGTAATCCGCAATCTCCAGAAAATAGGTTGCATAAAAAGTCAGATCCAGATTGGTACGAAAGCTTTCGAAATAATCCTTGACTTCCACTTTGGAAAGCGAATAGGAATTGGGTCCTGCATAGAGTTCAAAATTCCCGAAAACAAACGGATTGGTGCTGGCAACAAACCGGTTATTCGGTCGAAGTGCCCCCCTTGCAAAGACACTGATCTTGCCTTTTTCCTTTGTAAGCAGGACCACTCTTCTGTCGTATTCCCCGATTGGTTCTGCCTTTAATACTATTCCCGTTACCGTTAAATCGTTCATTTATTCCTTCCGGTTTGCCAGATTATTTCTGTTGTCTAATGCTTTACTTTATGTTTTGCTTTATGGATTTGTATTACTCATCCTGCTTTCCGAAGCCCATATCCTTAAGGAGATACTCGTCGTCGCGCCAGTTGCTGCGTACCTTTACCCAGAGCTTTAAATTCACTTTGATATCAAGCATCTTTTCAATATCTTCCCTGGCTGCTGTACCGATCTTTTTAAGCATGCTTCCGCCTTTTCCGATAATCATTCCCTTATGGGAATCCTTTTCGCAGATGATTGTTGCGGAGATATTGCAAAGGCCTTTCTGAAATTCCATCTTGTCAATACTTACCGCAATTCCGTGCGGAATTTCATCTCTCATAAACCGAAGTGCTTTTTCACGAATGATTTCCGAAGCAATCTCCCTTTCCGACTGGTTTGTTACCGTGTCGGAATCAAAGAAGAACGGTCCTTCCGGCAGATAGGAAATCAGCGTATCCATCAAAAGATCCACATTATTGCCTTTTAATGCCGATACCGGAATAATATCCGCGAAATTCATTTCTTTCCGGTAAGTATCCATGAAATGCAGAATCTCTTCTTTTTTGATCATATCCACTTTATTGATGACAAGGATTACAGGAATATGGAGTGTTTTTAAAATCTCCACAATTGCCTTCTCTCCTGCACCGATATAATCGGTCGGTTCCACAAGCCACAATACGACGTCCGCATCATTCACAACACTTTTCGCGTTCCGGACCATGTAATCACCGAGCTTGTTCTGAGATTTATGAATGCCCGGCGTATCCAAGAATACAATCTGCGCATTCTCTTTCGTTACAACGGTCTGAATGATACTTCTTGTTGTCTGGGGTTTGGAGGATGTTATTGCAATTTTCTGTCCGATAATCCGGTTCATCAAAGTTGATTTCCCGACATTCGGACGTCCGATAATTCCCACATAACCTGATTTTGTTTTATTCTCGCTCATTTCTTTCTCCGGTCACAAATCTTTACCCGTTATTGTATTATAAGCAATTTGAATTATCTCTTAAATGCTTTGTATTTTAACATTAACATTCGTTATTGTATCATCTTACAACATAAAAAGAAAGTGTACACAACTTACAATGGGGACAGGTTTTTACACCCGCCCCCACTGTAAGAGATCGTCATTATATGAAGATTGTTGTTGTCACAAGCAATGTTAACTTATACTTAAGCATCTGCCTCAACCTTGGTTTCTGCTTTTTCTTCAGCCTGAACTTCCGTTACTTCTTTAGCATTTGCAGCTTCCTTTGCAGCCTTCTTTGCTTTTCTTTTGCGAATGCTTTTCTTAATAACCGCAATGATGATGCGGACTACTGCGAAGCCGATACCTGCGATGATTGCAAGAATAGCGAGGGTACGGATGATATAAGGAAGATTGATTACGAAGTTCATACCAGTTCTCTTTAAGGAGTTAATAACATCATCCAAAGATGCCTGGAAGCCTTCTTTAATCTCTTCCGCCGGAGTCTTCTGCTCAATTACCTGCGGAGTCAATACTTCTACTTCGGTAACTCTTAAGGATACGGTTGCGTAATCTACCTGATTATCATAAAGACGAAGCTGTCGCTCCATGCTCTCGATATTGTAACGTACCTCGGTAAGTCTCTGGGTAAGATAGGTAATGTCTTCAATGGATTCCGCTTTTTCAAGAAGCTGCATTAAACTTTCCTGCTCTGCGCGGTACATATCTCTCTTGCTTTCCAGATCGGTATACTGTAAGGATACGTCCGTTGCAGTGGAAGTCTTGGAAACCACATTGGACATTCCGCTCATAACGGTTACGAAATCATCTAAGTTTGCATCCGGAATGCGGATTGTCATGTTGGTATATCTGCGATCCTCTCTTATATAATCATAATAATAAGGATCCGAAATGGTACTTCCGTTGTAGGAATATTCATTCTCGATATACCCGCCGAGCGCCTTAATCTGTTCTTCGATTCCGGCTCTTAATTTATCATATTCTTTTGTTTCTACCTGCAGGTCAACGGTACGGATTAATTTTCTCTTCTCGTTATTTCCGACACTGGAAGAAGCGGCTCCGTTATCTACAATATTGCCCTGATCCAGACCACCGTTCGCTTCTCTCATTCCTGATACCGCCTGAGGTTCTGCCATCAGCGATTCTTCTGTAGCATAATCATATTCATATTCATAATCGTCGTAATAATCTCCTCCGTCGCCGTAAGCGTAATCTCCCATTTCATAGGTTGCTCCGGCTGCCGGTGCTACATTTGCAGCAGAATATTTGTTGTAAGACTTTATATCTGCTGTATTGCTCTTACATCCGCTCATGGTTAAGGCTACAGAAAGAATTACGCCTGCTGCAATTGCATATCTCTTAAACTTTTTCTTATACATAATAGAATCCTCCCTTTTGGATTATCTTTTCCAGATTTTTTCGCGATTTTTGTTCGCTTCTGTAATAGATACGATTCCCCGGGAGGATTTTTATGGATAAATATTTTATTTTTTTTAAATTTACATTTCCTTCCGGAGAATTCACAGTATTTACGCTTAATAATAGTAATATTTCAGTTTGTTTTCTTATCGAAAGAATTATTTCCTTTGTAAAGAATTATTTCCTTTGTAAAGAATTATTATCATTAAGTGAATTTTTCAAATCAGATTTTCCGTGCTTCCGAAAAGTTCCTTGCAGGCTTCCACCTTACTCTGCGTTCCGACAACACAGATATTCTCATCCTTCAAAGCATCCTCAACGTAAGCCTTGAGGCTCCGGATATTTTCAGCAGTACAGCTTAAAAGTTCATCCCTTTCCTTTTGCAGATCATCTTCCGTAATTCCAAGACGATATAATTTATAACTTCTGTTACCGAGTGCAGAAGGAGAAAGCGGAAGATCCAGATCGGACAATGTTCCGATGATGTATTTCGTCATTGTATCCTCATCACCCTCAAAGTTTTCAATATACGTTTTGATATTCCTAAAAATCTCCAGAGTTTCCTTAAGATTCGGATCCCTGTATGAAACGAAAGCACAGCTTCCGTTTCTTGCAAATGTGGAAATACAGCCGTACGCACCACCCTTTACACGCACATTATTCCATAAATAATCGTATGCAAGAATGGTCTTTAATACGTAAATATAACCCTTAAACGGATTTTTCTTAACATCCGCCATTCCACCCATTGCAACATACTGCACGTCACCGGATGTCTTAAAGCCTTCATTCTTCTGAACAACTTCAATACTTCCCTTTTCTTCCTTCGGAAGCTCAGTCGTGATTGCCTGTTCCTTAATTGCTTTATAGCCCTCCAGAATTCCGCATTCGGTATCTTTCGGTGAAATTACATCCAGCAGAACATTTTCAGGACGTAAAATAAATGCCATCACTTCATTCATGCCCGCAATCAGATCTTCCTTCCTTGTATCAAAATGATCATCCGCATCCTGAAGGAAACGAAGGAATTCAATTCCACCGGTCATATCCGAAATCACTCCCGCTTCGGCATAATACGAGCTCAGTCTTCCGATTGCAATCGCATGACCGGCCGATGAAAATACGGATTCATATCTGGAACGAAGCTCGGAAATGATTTCATGCAGACGTTTTTCATCATCAAGTTTTGTTGTATACAGAATTTCGCCTGCCAGCTCAAATGCCTTTCCGACATTTTCATAAAGAGCTTTAATTCTCATATCGAATGAAACATCCAGTTTTTTGTTAACCGGAATGGATACGGACATATCCGGAACCATCATACCGGTATAAAGATCGACTTCATGCACTAAATCGCCGTATTTAAAACTCTTCGTATCCATCATGCCCATGCAGCTTTTAAGGAGTGAGAAATAAGGATACAGACGTACCGGAAGGTTATTTGCACTAAAGGAAAGCGTCAGATACGCAATTCCGTTTGTAAAAATATCATGATATAAAACCTTGAGACCGTCTTTATTCTCTTCTCTGTTCGTCAGCGGAATGATCTCTTTCCGAAGGTCCTCTCTGGAAAGAAGCGGAATCGTTGCAAGCGCTTCCTTGCTGTCCGGTGCCTCCTGATATGCCTCGAGATTCTTTGAATCAAGAATCAGTTTTTCAATCTCTTCCGCGGATAAAGATGCTTTGTAATCCGCAAGTTTCTTCGTAAGTTCCTCTTCTTTCTGAAGGCTTAAACCTGCCTTCGGAATTCCGGTAACGATTGCACAGTGCGGATTTTCCAAAAGATAGGTTTTGATCAGGTTTTCGAAATATCCCTTCTTAACATTCTCTTTTAATTTACGGAAGGTTTCATCTGCCTCAATATGCCGGAATGCTTTTGCATCATCATATAACCAGGAGTCAAGCATTTTAAGACCGTATACAAGCCCCTTCGGATAGGAACCGTAATCTGCTTCCCTGTAAGCAAATTCCATCTTGCTGATTGCCGCACGAAGCGATTTTTCCTCAAAGCCTTCCTTCACGATTTTTTCCAATACTTCACGAATCGTGGATAAGAATTCTTCTTTTTTGGAAAGATCCGCATCTCTTGCAATGACATTGAAATACTGCTGACGGATACCGTTTTCATAGCTGGAATACACATCTTTTCCGACACCCTTTTCAACCAGTGCCGTCTTAAGGGGTGCTCCCGGTGCGGAGCAGATTGCATAGTCAAGAACACGCAGGGCCGCATAGAGTTCGCGGTCTGAATTTTCACCCATCACAACATTGTAGGTTAAGAAGGCACCGCCGTCCTCTTCGTCCGTAACCGGCAAATAAATATCGCGTTCTACGGGCTTTTCAAATGGCTTCTGCAGATGAATTTCGGAATCCACGGGCTGGTAGTCATACGCGCTTAAATACTCTTTATCAATGTACTCAAGCTGCTCTCCCATATCCATGTTGCCGTAAAGATAAATATAGCTGTTAGTGGGATGATAATATCTCCTGTGGAAATCCAGGAATTCCTCATAGGATAAGGTCGGGATAAAATCGGGATCCCCGCCGGATTCCACACCGTAGGTTACATCCGGAAAAAGCGTATTCATAATCTGACGTTCCATTACATCTTCCGCGGAAGAAAATGCACCCTTCATCTCGGAATAAACAACGCCGTTAATCTGTATCGGATCGTCTGCATTCTTTAATTCATAATGCCAGCCTTCCTGCTTGAAAATCTC
>CADANR010000067.1 GCA_902789265.1 uncultured Lachnospiraceae bacterium
TCCGACAAAACCTGCATTGTAATCATCGGCCACTTCATTCGTCGTATAATTGCTGACTTCATCCGTATATCCGTCATTCGCATCCGGACCGCCGACCAGCGCTCCGCAGAGAATGTGTCTTGCATCCGCAGGGTCATTCATATTGTTGGAGGGTGAACCCTGGGAGGTTCTGTGATGCGGATGCACGGGATAATCGTCACCAAAACCGATTTCATAAGAAAATCCGGTACTTCCGAGGCAGTAATTGATCTGGTCCACGGCAAAGTCGTGGTATGTATTTTTCTTATCCTTGGGACAAACATCACTATTCGAATAAGTGACTGCAAGGAACGCCGCAGTCGATGCATAACGAAGCGAGCCCCAGGAATCAAGCCACGCCAGCCCTTTCGGTGTGTAGGTAATCCTTTCCCCGTTTACGCCGGTGGTCCAGTAATCAAGATTGTTCTCAAGATAGGTCAGATAGTCTTTGTCCTTGGTCTCGCGCCCCATAATGAGTGCCGTTCCCAAAGATACATCATCCCAGCCGAGCGTCCATTTATAGTCTCCGCCGAATTCATCAAACCACTTCTTCGCATCGTTTTTATAGGATTCGTCGCCGGTCGCTAAGTATAACCAGGTCGCAGCAAAGGACAATTCATCGTAGAAACCGCTGTAGGAATTGTAGAATCCGTTTGCCGCGGTATAGCCTTCATCCGACTGGTATTTGGCCGCGAATTCGTAAAGTTCCTTTGCATGCCGCAAGCACTCTTTTGCATATGCCAGATCTTCGCTTTCAAAAATCACTGCCCCCGCAGCCAGAGCTGCTGCCGCTTCGCCCGTCACCGCGGAACCCGGGTGGGTGGCATCCACTTTATAGGAAGGGCGGTCCATGGTCATGATTTCGCAGGGCCCCCACCAGCCGTGGTCCATTCCGCCGTCACCAACCTGGTAATAATACTCTTCCTTACCGGTATGACATTTCATTAAATAATCATCAATCCAGCGGATATTATTAAGGGCATAACCGAGCTGCTTGCTGTCTTTGTATGCATCCTTGTTTTCATATACACTCCAGGAAAGAACGGACGCCGTATATGCCATCGGAAGATTGAATTTCACATGGTCACCCGCATCATAAAGTCCGCCGGTTAAATCCACGCCGTTATCGGCACCGTCATTCATTGCCGAATCCCCTCTCCAGTTGCAGCGGGTCTGTTCGGGCAAATCGCCGGAACGCTGCAGTTCATAGAAAAGGATTGCTTTCTGCAATGCTTCGCCGTAATTGAAGTCTCCGGTCCCCTTCTTTCCTTCATATTCGGATGCATATAAGGAAAAATCGCCGGTATCGTTGATTCCGTTGGAAACAAATACGGTCTCCGTCGGATTATTATTTCCGGTATCCTGACCGGGATTATTGTTTTCCCCTTCCTGAACGGATGGGGTAATCTCGGATGTCGTTACGTCGGCAGGATTCTGCACGATGATTTTTCCTTTGTCGAAGAAGGTCTTTTTCACAATAAGAAAGCCGACTACAATTAAGCCGATTACCATAACTGCTACAAGAATCGGAACACCGATTGTGGAAAGGTGCGATTTTTTTTCCGGATTTTCCATATTTCTGTCCTCATTATTTCTCAAAAAACCGGCTGTCATTCACAGCCGGTTTTAAGATTTTCTTATTTCCAAACTTCATATTCACTGACATTTAAAACAGTGTCACCGTCAATCTGCATTGCTGTGGGAATATCAAATTTCACTTTAATCTTCTTTGCCGTGAATACGGAAATCATGTCGGTTTTCTTTACATGCTCTCCTTTGAAAATAGACGGGAAGGTCGAAAGTGTTTTGAGTTTTCCGCTGCCGTGCCAGATTACGCAGGTAAGCTTATCTCCCTTACGATCCTGCTCAGGCGCTTCCTTCATACCGCCGCCGTAATAGCGTCCGTTCATGGCGGATGCAAGCCATACCTTTTCGAATGTCTGCTCTTTTCCGTCATCAATCGTTACCGTTGCGGTAGGGCATTTGTATTTAAAAAGAAGAATGCGAATCGAAAGCGAAGTATAATTGATCTTTTTCTTTCCGGCTTCCTTCATCTGATCCGCTATCTCACAGCACATTCCGTCAACACCGTAGCCGATTCCGTTTATGAATTTTCTTGTCATACCGTTTACGCTGATGGTAGGAAGATTCCTGATATATTCACGGATATCCGTATATCCCTCGGACGGATAATTTTCCGTAATATCCTTCATGAAATCATTTCCGGTTCCGCCGCTGATTAAATAAATCGGGCAGGGAACTTCAATTCCGTCGAGATCGTTTGCAAGACGGTTTAAAGATCCGTCGCCGCCGACAAAATAAATAATGTCTTCCGCGGTAACTTTCCCGACAAACTCCTTCATGTCCAGTCCTACAAGACTGATTTTTTTGTACTCATCCCCCTCTGAAACACCGAGCGTTGTAAGCAGCGCATCCGCCCACTTCTCTCCTTCTCCGTTGCTTGCAAGCTGATTAAACAATACATAATTCATACCGGACCCCTCCTGATTTTTATTATTGTTTTTTGCTGTTTCTTTTTAACCTTATAATGCTTACTTATTCAGTTCATCCAGAATCTTCTGTCTTACTTCTTCCGAAAGCTCCGCGGTTTTCATGCTTGCCACACGCTCTGCGGGAATAACATCCACCACCTTCAGTTTAATCGTGGTATGTCTGAACGGAGTACGTTTCTTTACCAGGTTACTGTTGCTGATGGCAAGTACAACAAGCGGGCACTTTGCTTTCGTCGCAATTTTGAAGGCACCGTTTTTGAACTCCAGTAATTTTTCATCGGTACGGTTTCTGGTTCCTTCCGGGAAAATGAATACGGAAGTCTGTCCCGATTTAATCTTGTCCGCTGCCTTATTAATGGTTACAATCGCATTCTTAACATGGTCCCTGTCGATAGCCATAAAGCCTGCTCTTCTTACGAATCCGCCCGCTACCGGAAGATTGAAATTCTCCGGCTTGGAGATAAAAATTAAAGGCTTTAACGGAACATGTGTCATAACGGAAATCGGATCATAGTTGGACAGATGATTTGCAACAATCAGGCATTTCTGATCCTTCGGAATCTGCTCAATTCCTTCCACCTTAACGGATGAGTTTGTGAAAAAGAGAATATATTTCATGGTTTCCACAACCAGCCACTGATAGAAAGGATTCGGATCATACTCAACTTTCTTGATATTCACGATGGCCGCCCAGATCAGACAAGTAAGCAGGTAAAGTGCTGCCCAGAGAATAAAGAATCCGACACACATTAAAAGCACAATCGGTATGTGATACCATGCCGTATAAAGATGGTTGAAAAACGCCACACCGAGTCCGGTTAAGACGCCGAGAACCATTAAAATCTGTACCATTTCATTCCTCCAAAAGTGAATTGCTTTGAAATTTATTCATTATATCGTTTATTCAATATTATTTGCTTAAATTCAATCCCGTCTCCTCGGGCAGTCCGAGTCTTAAATTCATGCACTGGATTGCCGCACCCGATGCACCTTTCCCGAGATTGTCAAAAATCGAAGACACAAGGATTCTTTCGTCATTTCCGGTAACGTAAATTCTTGCATCGTCATATCCGGAAAATACATTGGCAGAGAAAAACGAATTCGTTTCCTCTTCCGAGCCGAACGGCATTACATGAATGAACTGCTCTCCCGCAAAATACTCTGCAACGGCATCTCTTAAAGCCTCCGGCGTAACATGCCTTTTCATACGGCTTACGTAAATCGGGAAGGTTACAATCATGCCGCTGTAATAATCATCCACAACAGGCACGAAAAGCGGTGCTTCTTTTAATCCCGCAATCTTCTGCATTTCCTTTAAATGCTTATGCTTCTGTGTAAGCGCATACATGCGGGGCGCCTCTAAATCAACGGTTTTGTCGGGAGATTCATAGAGTGCAATCGCTTTCTTTCCCGCTCCCGAATAACCGGACAGTGCGTTGACGCAAACCGGATATTCCTCGTCGATAAAGCCCATCTGAATTAAGGGATAGACATCCATCAAAAAACCCGATGCATAGCATCCCGGAACAGCAATGCGGTTTCCGGTTCTGATTTTTTCACGGAAAGTTTCTCCAAGTTCCGGAAGACCGTATGCCCAGCCTTCCTCGGTTCTGTGTGCGGTGGAGGCATCGATCATCACGGTGTGATCATTGTCCTTTTCAATCAGCGAAACCGCCTCGATGGAAGCCGCATCCGGAAGACAGAGAAACGTAATATCCGATGCGTTAATGAATTTCTTTCTCTCTTCGGGGTCCTTACGAAGCTCGGAATCAATCTTTAAGATTTCGATATCTTCCCTTCCTTCGAACCGTTCGTTAATCCGAAGTCCCGTCGTTCCTTCACTTCCGTCTATATAAACCTTTGTTTTAGCCATAAATATACTCCGAAAATATCTAAAATAGAATATTAAATCGAGTAGGGAAGATGTAATCGCACCCTACTCGCTGCGCCGCCCGCATGCTTCGAAGAAGCAATCTACCTTATGCGGGCGTGTGCATAAAGTCAGACCAGACTTGTTTCATCTGCCCATATTCCATAATATTATACTTGAAAATTGCCTTAAATTCAAGTAAAACGGCTATTTCGATAATCCGATGGTCTTCCGCTTCCCTTATTCCGCTGATTCAAAACCGATACTCTTAAGCTGCACTTTGTCTTTTCCGTGATAAACGAAATAAAGTGGGAACACCCCGGATGCGTTTCTTAATACCGTGTGAAATTCCTGCCAGTCCGCGCTTAAATCCTTCAAAGTAATTATTCCTACGGATTCTCCCGTCTCGGATAAGCGGATTTCGAAGAAGGATTCTGCCGGCTCAGTTTCCGAAACATAATTCACCCTGTCCGCTCCCGGATTCGCGCATCTTTCATCCGTACGTGCGGTGCTGTCATTTTTCGGAAGATTCTCGCCGGTTTCCAAGCGCACGGAAACCTTGATGCATGCATTTTCCGGAAGGTCGAAAAATTTATATCCGATTAAAGTCCCATGCTCGATTTCCGCTATGAAATGCTCCTCACCCAAATGATTCACATTCGGGAACGCCTCTTTGTAAATGCTGTTTGAACCAAACGGCATTTTTCCGTTGGTTAAGTTGCAGGCAATGACTGCCGGATATTCCCCTTCCGCTTTCAAAGGTCCGTCATTTAATCCGCAGGATGTGATTTCCACCTGTGGAATCCTGCCGTCCGGCAGAATCGTAATTTTCTCCGCGCAGGACTGGCGGCTGTAGTCGGACTTGTGCGTCAGGCGGTGGTAGAATACATACCACTGCCCGTTTATTTCGATGATACTGCCGTGCGTCGTTCCGGTCATATTAAGCCTTGCGTACGCCTCTCTGCCTTCAAAGCCCACATCCCCGTTTGAAACAACGGTTCCGCCGAATGTAAAATCCCTGTCGGGAAAATCACTTGTTGCATAACACAGTTCATGGTTTAACCACGAAGAATAAATGAAATAATATTTTTCCCCGACTTTGCGCATGGAAGCAGCTTCAAAAAAGTGGTGCTCTTCGAACGGCGTTCCCTTGACATGATAGGGAATCAGATGCTTCGGTTCCTCTTTGATTGTCAGCATATCGTCTTCCAGTATTGCAACGATGGGTCCGTTAATATTATCCGGATAGGACCGGATTTCTTCCCGTGTCTTAGAGAACATGTCCATGAGGCTTTGCTCGAATTTTTCTTCCTGCTGCACTTTCGGGTCGTTGTCCGTTCCGTACTGTGTGCCGTAGTAAAGGCGGATAACTCCGTCGTCATTCATCACGGCCGGGTCGAAGCAAACGTACTTCTCCATCGGGGAGCCGTCCTTATTCCGTACAAACCCTAAGAATTCATAGGGGCCGGCAGGTTGATCCGCCACAGCCACGCTGATCGGGCCCACATATCCGCCGTAGCCGTAATCCCCGGCCATTGAATAGTAAAGATAATAGCGCCCGTCGTTGCCGCATACTACGTCCGGCGCATACATGTATTTAAGTAACGATGCATCCGTATTCGGATTCCCAGGATTCGTAAGTCCCGGCGTCATATACTGCGGGTCCTGCTCGGCCTTATAAATGACGCCCTCATATCTCCAGTCGGAAAGGTCGGTAACCGGCGCGGAATATGTCACGTAATCCAGCATGCAGAAGGTGTAGCCGCCCTCCTTATCATGCGATCCGAAAATATAAACCCTGTCGCCGAACACGTGCGGTTCGCCGTCCGGAATGTATTCATTTAACGGTAGGTACGGATTATAAACCTGTTTCTTCATATCATTTTCCCCTTATTTATAACCTCGTATGCGAAGTCCCTTCGGATAATGATTTTTTAAAACTCCGTTGGAAGCTTTGCCGAATCCTAAAGAATATCCTTCGTAAGTAACCAGTGTCCAACCCTTTAAATCCGTCGGAATATCATATAACTGTTCGCCCTTAAGATACGCAAAAGCCTTCTCTTCCTGCTCTTTCGTAAGTGCCAAGACACATTTCAAATCCCCCGGGCCAAGTGTTCTTGCAAGCGCCAAAGACGGCTCAAAGCGGTTTTTTGCAAATGTTCCCACATGCAGTCCCGCACGTTCGATTCGGACTCCCTTCCCTGAAAAATAGAACGGCTCTATGTATAAATTGTCCCCGAAGAGTGCTGCAACCCTTTGGTCCTTCGGTGAATAGGTGGTCACTTCCGTAAAATGTTTCTTACCTTTTTCTGTTAAACTGTCCTGCTCAAAAAGTTCGAAGCTTTCTCTCATTTCACGGCTCAACGCAATATTTTTGCCGCGGTCTTTTTTGAAATTCTTATCGTTTTTCTTTTTGGGATTCTTAGTATTCTTTTCTTCCGTAAGCTCTCCTGCTGCCTTCTCTTCTCGTTGAAGCGCGGATTCATCTTCCCGTTTTTCGTTCTCTTCCCGAACATCAGTTGATTTCAGTTTTTGCATGGCATCCGTTCGCACCAGTACCGCTGCAAAATGCCCCTCGCCTTTTTGTAAATGCGGCCAGATACGGACACAATTTTTCAGGGAATCAACCATTCTTTCTTCTTCGGGTGTTGAAGCAGTTTTCCCGCACCACTCAGGCCTGCCGGGAGAAACCGTATTCTTTATCTCTTCGGGAATTTTCGATAAGCGAAATTCCGGATATTCCGTTAAAAACCTGGCAATATTCTCTTCGTCCTCGGCGGGTGCAAAGGTGCATGTAGAATAAACAAGCCTTCCACCGGGAGCTACACATTTCACGGCTTCTTTCAGAATCTCCCTCTGACGGGATGCACACATTTCCACATTTTCAGGGCTCCACTCGGTAAGTGCCGCCTCTTCTTTTCGGAACATTCCCTCTCCGGAACAGGGGGCATCCACCACCACGCAGTCAAAGTATTCCGAAAACAGTTCGGCGATTTTTTCCGGTGTCTCGTTTAAAACCATCGCATTCCCGATTCCCATGCGCTCGATATTTTCCGACAGAATCTTTACTCTTGTCGGATGTATTTCATTACTTACAAGAATTCCGTCACCGCAAAGTGCATCGCCGAGTGCGGTCGTTTTGCCGCCGGGTGCGGCACATAAGTCCAGAACTTTCTCACCGGGTTTTACACCGGCAAGTGTTGCAACTACCATCGCGGACGGCTCCTGCAGATAAAATGCACCGGCCTCGTGATAAATGCTTTTACCCGGGTGGGAATCCTCTTTTACATAGTATCCGCCCCTGCACCAGGGAATTTCACCATCCGTAAATTCCTCTGTCAGATTCCTGTACATTTCCGATTGGTCAAAATTATCATTTTTATTTGCACCGGATTCTCCCTTATCGAAAAGTCTCGATAAAGAAAAACGAAGCCCTTTTCGCTCGCTTTCTTTCTCAAAAGCTTCGGCAAATGCTTCGTATTCCTCCCCCAGCAGGGTTTTCATTCTGTTTTTAAATTCTTCCGGCAGATTCATATTTTACCTGTTCATTACTGTTTTGTCTTATAACCTGTGATACTTACCATCGTGAGCAGATTTCCGTCTTCATCCGTAATCGGCATCTGGTAATAGCAGGTCGTTCTTCCGTCGCGAACGCAGTTTGCGGTACAGATTAATTTTTTTCCTTTGCAGCTTCTTAAAAAACTCATATTCGCATCCAGCGAAACTATACCCGGCTGATCATGATTTGTTGCAACCGCAAAAGCAAAATCCGCTAGCGTATAATATACCGCGCCCATCACTCCGCCGACTGCGTTACGATGCATGTCATTTAATTCAATGCTGCATTTCGAATATTTATCTCCGACTTCTTCAATCACCGCACCGCTCTCGGTGGCATAGCGGTCGTGACTGAAGAATTCCTGTATTTCTTCCAATGATTTCATTTTATTTCTTTCCTTTGAATTGCTTTTATTTAAACTTTATAAATATATACCTGATTCTCTCTTACTTACGGATTCTCATGAATATATCTTGCCACATACACACCGCTTGCCGATGCATGCGAAAGCGAATGTGTCACGCCGGAACCGTCTCCGATAACGAATAATCCCTTGTTGCATGTCTCAAGATTTTCGGATAATTCCACTTCCATGTTGTAGAATTTCACTTCCACGCCGTACAGAAGCGTGTCGTCGTTTGCGGTACCGGGACAGATTTTATCGAGCGCATAAATCATCTCGATGATTCCGTCTAAGATTCGTTTCGGAATGACAAGGCTTAAGTCACCGGGTGTTGCTGCGAGTGTAGGAGTTACAAAGCCTTCACGGATGCGCTCTTCATTACTTCTTCTTCCTCTTACCAGATCGCCGAAACGCTGCACGATGACACCGCCGCCCAGCATGTTTGATAACCTTGCGATACTCTCGCCGTAACCGTTCGAATCCTTAAACGGCTTGGAGAAATGCTTCGAAACCAGAAGCGCAAAATTGGTATTTTCGGTATGTTTCTCCGGATCCTCGTAACTGTGTCCGTTCACGGTTACGATTCCGTTTGTGTTCTCGTTTACAACCGCACCGTGCGGATTCATACAGAAGGTCCTGACCAGATCTTCGAATTTTGCGGTACGGTATACAATCTTGCTTTCGTATAATTCGTCCGTTAAGGATGAAAAAATTTCAGCCGGAAGTTCTACACGTACACCGATGTCCACACGGTTTGATTTGGTCGGAATTTCCAGGTCCTTACAAACGCTCTCCATCCATTTTGAACCGCTGCGGCCCACGGAAATGATGCATTTTTTACAGGTATATTCGGCATCCTTTGTCAGGATCCGGTATCCTTCCGTTTTTTCAGGTTCTTCCCCGGAAAAGCCTTCCGCATAGGATCTGGAAGTATTCTCCGCACCCGTAATTTTCTCCACTCTCTCCACGGGAGTACGGAAGAAGAATTCCACCTTATCCTTCAGTTCATTATAGAGATTTTCTAACACCACGTAATTGATGTCGGTGCCCAGATGACGCACCTGCGCATCTAAAAGATGCAGGCCGTTTTGCAGGCACATTCTCTTAATTCCGGTATTCGCAGTCGAGTATAATTTCGTTCCTTCGCCGCCGTGGGATAAATTGATCTCATCCACATATTTCATCAAATCGATGGCTTCTTTTTTGCCGATATATTCAAAAAGCGTACCGCCGAACTGATTCGTAATATTATATTTTCCGTCGGAAAAAGCACCGGCACCGCCGAAGCCGTTCATGATTGCACAACTCTCACATCCGATGCAGGATTTGATTTTTACACCGTCAATCGGGCATTTTCTTTTTTCCAGAGCATTTCCCGCCTCAAAAACGGCAATCTTCAAAGAAGGGTTTAATTTGACAAGTTCGTATGCGGAAAAGATTCCCCCGGGTCCCGCGCCCACAATAATCACATCATAGTTCATATTTTCACCCCCTGATAAATCAGTTAACGGTTTGTATGTCCCCCATCACCATCAACAATTTAATTCCGACCGACAACTTATATCCGTTCCTCAATTAACTTCATGATATCGCCGACCGTCTGCATTTTCGGAAGATCCTCATTGGTAAGGCTTACGTTAAACTCCCCTTCAATCGCCATCGCCATATAAAGCATCGCAATCGACTTCATGCCGATATCTTCCACCACTCTCGTATCTTCCGTGATCGAATCGGTATCAATCTCTCCGTCATAAACTTCCGCAAGAAGTTTTTTTAATCTTTCCAGTGTATCCATGTAAATCCTCTTCTTTTATCTTATTCTTTGTGTCTGCTTTATAAACTGCTGCTTAACAACCGTTTAAATCTGTAAGCGTTAGTTTACTTTCGCCTTCTTTACTCCGTGTGCCTTAATATACGCATAATATGCGTGCTCCACTTCGTGCATTTTTTCGGCCGCAATATCCGTCAAACGTTCGATATCCGCCATGGAAGGCATCTTCTTGTCGCAGTAATCGCTGATATGAAATTCCTCTCCTACCATCACGATAGCTCTATTATACCATTTTGCACCCTTTTTTACATAGACCGGAAGGAGAGGTACTCCTGCCTGCCATGCCATCAAAACGGCGCCGGATTTTAATTTCTTGATTTCACCGTCACGCTCTAA
>CADANR010000068.1 GCA_902789265.1 uncultured Lachnospiraceae bacterium
CGGAAGTATCCCCTTATCTTCGTGTCGTGATGGTGGAGAATTACAATGTATCCTATGCGGAGAGAATTATTCCGGCCTGCGATATTTCCGAGCAGATTTCCCTTGCAAGTAAGGAAGCAAGCGGTACCGGCAACATGAAATTCATGTTAAACGGTGCAGTAACCTTAGGTACTGCGGACGGTGCCAATGTAGAAATCGCGGAACTTGTCGGTGAAGATAATATTTATACCTTCGGTGCTCCTTCGGAAGAGGTTATTGAGCATTATGCGAAGGCAGATTACGTATCCCGCAAATTCTACGAGGAATCCCCTGTCATCAAAGAGGCAGTTGATTTTATCGTATCCACGCTTTGCATGCAGGTGGGACGCAGAGAGAATCTTGAGCGTCTTTACAATGAACTTTTAAACAAAGACTGGTTCATGACCCTGCTTGATTTAGAAGAGTACATCAAGGTGAAGGATCGGATGATTGCGGATTATGACGACCGCGAGAAATGGCGCAAGATGATGCTTGTCAATATTGCAAAGGCAGGCTTCTTCTCATCAGATCGTACCATCGAAGAGTATAACCGCGATATCTGGAAACTGAAATAGTTGACTAATTAAGGAGAGAAAATGAAAAAGAAAATCGTGAAATGGATTGCGGCAGTAAGTACATTTACACTTCTTGCCGGTACGTTAAGTGCATGTGGTGTTGCGGGCGATATTATAAATCAGTTAAATAACGGCACTTCCGAACCCGTTTCGGAGGCTCCTTCTACGGTAATCACAAGTGAAATCACTTCTGATGAAGGCTGGGAGAAGCCGAATGTGGAAGTAAAGACATCCGAGCCGGTGAAATCGGATGATGAAGTAACCGAAGAGGATTACCTTGCATTCTTTGAAACCGGTGCTCCGATTTATGTGGAATACGAGTATCCGCAGATTCTGGAAAAAGGGGAATCCTATACGCTTGATGAAATGGTAGAGTATATCAACAAGGAAGCTCCCGAAAACTGGGCTCCTGCAGGAGTCTATGTCATGGAAGTCGGCCGTGCATTTATCGACTGCGGAAATGACGGAATTCCCGAAATGGTTATCTATGTGAATATCAATAATGATGAATACTATGATGAATTGGACGAATATTATGTTGTCAAAATGAAAGACGGAAAGTTAACCGTGGTTGACAATTTCTCCCAGCAGGGTCGTTCCATGTGCGAGGTTAACAAATACGGAATCTATCATAATTTCGGCAGCAGCGGTGCATCCCTTTGGTATGACGGATACTACCGCATTACACCGGAAGGAAAGCACGAATTCATTTTTGATATCGAGACCATGCATGAGATGGAAGGTCCCGTGATTTACGGACATGACCTTCCCTCCGATGCCGAAGCACCGAAAGGTGTGACGGACTGGGCGGAAGAGTTCGGAGAGTATACCGGTTATAAATACGGCTTCATGGAATATACGGATGAAATGTATGATGACGTGGATAAATATGACGAGTACAAACGAAGCAAAGTCTACATTTTCTATGATCCCGAAGGAAAGGTATGCTTCCCCTCGGATAAAGACGAGAAAATTTATTTTGATGCGGGAATCCGTATTACCGATGAAGACAATCTGAAGGAATTTATTGCAGAAAGATTTCATGAAGTCGGCGTTACCGAAGAAGAAATGCAGTTTGATGACGGTGCTGAATACGCACCTTCCTGGGTAGTGGAACGTGATTACGTTCATACCGAGGGACAGGGCGGCGATAATTAATCTGCCGAAACTCTGAGAGAGACTGTGCAGTAAATGGAATGAACGGCAGGTTTAAGTGAAATGAACCTGCAATAAGCCGTAACAGAAACCGTGAAATTAAGGAAATACAAGAAGGATTGAAAAATGCGTAAAAGCGGAGTATTACTTGCAATCAGCAGCTTACCCGGAAACTACGGAATCGGATGCTTCGGTCGTGAAGCTTATGATTTTGTGGATTTTTTGGATGCCGCGGGGCAGCGTTACTGGCAGATTCTGCCGCTCGGACCGACCGGATTCGGCGACTCGCCTTATCAGTCATTCTCCACGTTTGCGGGAAATCCTTACTATATCGATTTGGAGATGTTAATCCGTGAGGGACTGTTAACGAGGGAAGAGTGTGACAGGGCGGATTTATGCGACCTTGTAAAGCTCCCCGGCAGCAGGAAGAAAGAACGCGTTTTAGATAAGGTCAATTACGAAAAAATCTATTTCGGAAAGATGGCGCTTCTTCGTAAGGCATTCTCACGGTTTGACCGTTTCAGCGATAAATTTAATAAATTTGTCCGCGATGAAAAAGACTGGCTTTATGATTATGCGCTTTTTATGGCATTTAAGTCGGAAGAAGACGGTGCCAGTTTTATCGGCTGGGATGAGAAGATTCTCCGTCGTGATTCGAAAGCTCTGAAGGCAGGAGAAAAACGCCTTCATGAAGAAATGGAATTTGTGTATTTTTGTCAGTTCTTCTTCTTTGAGCAGTGGGAAAGACTGAAGAAATATGCCAATGACAAGGGAATTCAGATTATCGGTGATATCCCGATTTACGTGGCAGCAGACAGTGCGGATGCCTGGGCAAATCCGGAATTGTTCCAGCTGGATGATAATTATCTGCCGACCCGTGTGGCAGGCTGTCCGCCCGATTATTTTGCAAAAACAGGTCAGCTTTGGGGAAATCCCCTGTATGACTGGGAGTACCATAAAAAGACGGGCTATGCATGGTGGATTAAGCGCATGAAACACTGCTACCGGCTCTATGATATGGTCCGGATTGATCATTTCAGAGGCTTTGATTCCTATTATTCGATTCCCTTCGGAAATGAAACTGCAGAAATCGGAGACTGGGTGAAGGGACCCGGAATTGAGCTTTTCAAGGTCATCGACAAGGCACTCGGAAAGCAGCCCGTGATTGCGGAAGATCTGGGATTCTTAACGGACTCCGTAAGAAAGATGATTGCAAAAACCGGATATCCCGGAATGAAAATCCTGGAGTTTGCGTTTGACGGGGAACCGGATAATGATTACATTCCGTATAATATTACATCCAACAGTGTGATTTATACCGGAACACATGACAACGAAACAGCAGTCGGCTGGTATCAGGGACTTCCTTCGAAATACAAAAAGATTGTAAGGGAGTATCTGAATGTCCGCTCCGGAAAGAATATCCATTGGGATTTAATCCGCGCGGCATTTGCTTCCGTATCCGATACGACGGTGATTCCGATGCAGGATTTCCTGGGACTTGATAATTCCGCCCGTATGAATACACCTTCCACACTCGGCGGAAACTGGATATGGAGAATGCAAAAAGAAGATTTAACGGATGAACTTGCAAAAGAGATTCGGAAAATGACGAAAATTTACGGAAGACTTTAAGGTCTTCCGTTTTTCAAAATGTTTTTATGTGCAGGGCTGCGTAAGGTATTTTCCTGCTTACGCAGGACGCAGCCCGCACACGAGTAGGGTGCGATTTCATCTTCCCTACTCGATTTCGAGTATTAGGAGAATATGACTATGACAGGAAAAAGAAAATTGCGCGGATTTTTTAAAAAATCGGGTAGCATTGCAGTTGCTCTTATGATGCTTCTTAGTTTGGCTGCCTGCAATACTCACGGAAATCTGCCGAAACCGGATGATGTCGATATGGGTTCGGAGGTTGTATCGGAGACAGTTTCGGAACAGGTATCTGGTTCGGAAACACTTTCGGAATCGTTTTCGGAACTGATTCCGGAGGAAGAAACGGAAGCAAACGGCGATATTTATATTCTTTATACAAGCGATGTGCATTGCGGAATTGATGAGGGTTTCGGCTATGCCGGTCTTTGGGAGATCCGTAATAACCTTGAGGAAAAAGGGTATGCAACAATCCTTGTGGATGACGGCGATGCCTTTCAGGGAGAGAGCGTCGGAATGATTTCCGAAGGCGAATCAATTGTAAAACTGATGAATGCCGTGGGATATGATGTGGCAATTCCGGGGAATCATGATTTTGATTACGGTGTGGACCGTTTGCTGGAACTTGTGAAAGAGGCGGACTTCCCTTATATCTGCTGTAATTTCAATAAGGAAGGTGAGTTGGTTTTTGCTCCCTATCTCATAAAAGAAGTCGGAGATTTAAAGATTGCATTTGTCGGAGTGACCACGCCGGATACAATCACGTCCTCCACACCTGAATTTTTCCAGAATGAAGAAGGCGAGTTTATCTATGACTTTATGCGCGGCGGGGACGGACAGGAATTATACGATGCCGTGCAGAAGGCAGTCCCTGGATGTATTCGGATGTGATTGCCAATACAACAGGAATTGATGTGTTCTTAGACGGGCACAGTCATGATACCGAGCAGGTTGTCATGAAAAATAAAAACGGGGAAGATGTTCCGCGTTCCGCAGTCGGAACAAAGCTGAATACAATCGGATACAGCCATATTACCGCTGACGGACGGATTGCGGAGACGGGAATCTGGAGCTGGCCGAATACTGTTTCGGCACCGGAGCTTCTTCACATCAAAAACAAAGTCGGTGATATTATAGAGGAAGATAAAGCGGAACTTGAAAAAGAACTGGGAATTCCCTTTGCAAAGACGGATTATGATCTGACGATTAACGATCCGGAAGCAAAAGATGAGTCCGGAAACCCGGTTCGTATGGTGCGCCGTGCGGAAACGAATCTCGGTGATTTCTGCGCTGATGCTTACAAAGACCGTACCGGTGCGGAAATTGCAATTGTCAACGGCGGTGCGGTACGCGCGAATATCGAAAAAGGGGATATCACATACGAGGATATTCTGGAAGTCCATCCGTTTGGCAATTATCTCTGTGTGGTTAAGGTAAGCGGGCAGCAGATTTTGGATGCGCTGGAGTGGGGCGCAAGAGGATTGCCGGATGAAAACGGTGCGTTTTTGCAGGTTTCCGGATTAAGCTATGAGGCGGATGCATCTTTGGAAAGCAGTTGCACGGAAGATGAAAACGGAATGTTTGTATCCGTATCGGGAAAACGTATAGTGAAGAATGTAATGGTCGGAGATGCTCCTATTGATCCGAAGAAAACCTATACTCTCGCGGGAAATGCATACATGCTTTTAGAGTGTGGGGACGGATTTTCCATGTTTGAAAATTCCGAAATTGTGGAAGAAAATGTTCATCTGGATTATGTGGCTTTAATTGATTACATTACCAAAACACTGGGCGGAGAAGTGGGAGAAGAATATGCGGATCCGTACGGTCAGGGCAGAATCACGATATCGGAGTAATCAATCTGAATTAATAGTAACGATATGCCTGAAAAATGCTTAAAAGGAAATTTTTTAAAAGTACTTATAAAGAAATACTTAAAAAATACTTATAACGAAAAAGAAATATGCATAGTAAAAAATGTCGCCGATAGGCGACTTTTTTGAATAACTATTTGCTTAAATAAGAATTTGAATAATGGTAATCTCCGGTGACGTCTTCTCCGAACCACTCGGGCGGAAGGAAAGCGTTTGCTTCTTCTAAGGATGGGAATTCTACTTCAGCGATGATTAAAGGTTTGAACGGTTCATGGAATATATCCAGTTCAATCGTGTAATTTCCGAACGGGATCAGATACCGTCTTTTTGAAATGATTTTTCCGTCCGCTTTTTCTATCAGATGGAGATAAGCATCCGCTGTCAGCGGAAGATTATATTCCTCGCGTTCAATAAAGCCTTTTCCCTTATAAGTCAGATAATAGGTTTCGTCTTCTTTTCGCACACGAACAACCGGAGCGGTATTTAAATATCCCTGCTCCAGTTCGTGAAACTCATATTCTTCTAAATCAGCGGGAAGTTCTTTTACCAGGAACTTCCGTTCAATTTCTTTTCCCATTTTTCCTCTTAATTAATAATGCAGATTCTTTTAAAAAATATAGTTAAGTAAATCTTTCCCGGAAAAACATTTGCAAACCAAAAAAGAAAAACAATTTAAACGAAATCTTAAAACAATGACGTGGAGAAATATCTCTCAGCTCTGTCCGGAAGGACGGTAGCGATTACTTTGTCACGGCCGTATTTTTCAGCCATCTGCTTTGCAGCCCAGATATTGGCACCGGAAGAGGTTCCGACTAAAAGTCCGTGATCCTTTGCAAGAGCCCTTGCGGTATTGATGGCATCCTCGTCGGAAACGGTCACGATATCGGTAATCATTGAAGTGTCCAGTACATCCGGGATGAAACCGTCGCCGATTCCCTGAATCTGGTGAAGCCCCGGTTCGTCTCCCAGAAGTGCGGAAACACCTTTCGGTTCCACTGCAACGATGCGGCAGTCCGGATTATTGTGGTCTAAAATATATCTTGCAATTCCCTGCAACGTTCCGCCGGAACCGATGCCGGAAACATAGATGTCGATTTTCTTTCCCAACTGCTCGCAGAGTTCCGGAGCCGTTCCGTTATAATGTGCAGCCGGGTTTGCGGGATTGACGAACTGCTGTGGAACAAAGTAATTGTCGTCGGTTGCGGCAATTCGTTCCGCTTCCTTTACGGCACCGTCCACAGATAATTCCGCAGGAGTAAGTACCAGTTCCGCACCGAAGGCACGGATGACTTTTTTCCGCTCTTCGCTCATGTTTTCGGGCATTACGATGATGACTTTGTATCCTTTTCTGACACCGCAGAATGCAAGCCCGATACCGGTATTACCGGATGTGGGTTCAATTATGGTCATGCCGGGTTTAAGACGCCCGTCTTTTTCTGCCTGTTCGAGCATATTCTTTGCAATACGGTCCTTGATGCTTCCGCCGGGATTTAGGAATTCCGCCTTCGCGAAAATGGGAAGTCCCATCGTTTTTTCCAGGGAAATTAAAGGAGTATTGCCGATTAAATCAATTACACTGTCGTAGTACATTTTCAAACCTCTTGTCAAATAGTATTGTGAAGTGTTTGCCTGAAGAGCAAACAAATCGGGAAGTATGGTATTTGCCATGCGAAATACCGCTTCCTAAAAATATATTTTAATATAGACGGGAAAAGTTTGCAAAGAAAACTTAGTCCGCGGGCGGCTGATAGAAACGTCCCATGACACGCTCGGTCTTCAGGATATTCACAAATGCCTCCGGGTCCGCTTCTTTAACCACTGCAGTCACTCTTCCGGATTCGGCACCGGAGATGACGGAATAAACCACATTACGTTCGCAATGCTCAAAGGAACCTTCGCCCTCGATAATGGTTGCACCGTGATTGGAAATCTTGTAAATTGCCTCACAGACTTCACGCGGTTTATTCGTGACAACAAAAAGTGTCGCTTTCTGGTATTTCTTGTAAAGAATCCGGACCATCGAGGTGGAGCAGAACTGGAAGATGATGGAATAGAGGGCTTCTTCCCATCCGAATAAGAAACCTGCGGCGATTAAAATCGCGGCGTTAATCATTAACGTGATATTAAAGGAATCGACACCTCTTTTCTCGGATAAATAGATGCCGATGAAATCGGTACCGCCGGTTGTGGAGTCCATCAAAAGACACATGCTGATGGCGATGCCGTTAATCAGTCCGCCGAACACACTGATTAAAAGGACATCGGTGGTTACTACATAGGCAGGAAGAAGGTCGGCCAGTACACTGGTTAAGACAATCACGTAACAGGAAAGGCCCGTGAATTTTTTTCCGATAAAACGAAAGCCGATATAGACCGGAAATGCATTCAGCAGGACATTGATCAGCGTATAGGGGAGAGTGATATGAAAGAATTTCTCGCCGATTCCCTGGATAAGAAGCGTCAGTCCGCTGGCGCCGCCGGGTAAAAGTCCGCCGGTATGAACAAAGGTTTTGATATTCAGTGCCATCAAAAGGGATGCAAGCGAAACCGCAATGATACGCAGGATTAAATTTCCGCGCATTTTATGAAGATTATTCTTGAGCTTATCCGTCTTTCTCATATACATACCCCCGAAAAAAGAAAAACGCAAAGGAACTTTTGCACTCTAAATTAATCTCTTGGAGAAAAAGGGCTGTCTCCGTGGAGGCAGCCCTGAAAACATATCCGTTTTTTATGAACAGAGAATATTATTCTGTTCGATTATAAGAATTAACCCATGGTAACTACTACGTTTACTTCGGACTTGCCGCTTACGTAAGGAATGAGGCAGCCGTCAATCTTCTCACCGTCTACTTCTAAGGAAGCAACACCCTTGCAAACATGGTTCGGGTTCTTGATGGTGATGTTGTAGGTAGCGCCACGGAATTTACGTGTAGCAGTGAAGCCGTCCCACTCGTGAGGAATGGAAGGATCAACCTTAAGTCCGTCAAAGTCAGGCTGTACGCCTAAGATATACTGGGAAATCGCAACCATATTCCAGGCTGCGGTACCGGTCAGCCAGGAGTTCTTGCCCTGACCGAAGTTCTTGCCGGTCTGGCCGATATCGGCACCTGCATCCTTACCGCCGATCATCTGACCGTATACATAAGGCTCGGTCTTGTGAATATCGGAAGTTTCCTCGGTGAATGCCGGAGCAATTTCGGAATAATATTTGAATGCCTGATCGCCCTGACCTGCATAAGCGGCAGCGCAGATAATCCATGCATTGTTATGGGTGAAAATACCTGCATTTTCCTTGTAACCGCCGGGATAGGTGGAAATCTCACCGTACTGGATGTAGTACTTGGTATATGCGGGATTGTTCAGCACCAGACCGAACTTGGTATTCAGTCTTTCGTCGATAGCAGCCAGGGTCTTAAGGTCAGTGCCCTGATCCTTGCCTACATCGGACATGATTGCGAAGCCCTGAGGCTCGATGAAGATCTGTCCTTCTTCACATTCCTTGGAACCCATCTTCTCGCCGTTTGCATCATAAGCACGAAGGAACCAGTCACCGTCCCATGCGGACTCCATGATGTTCTTCTTCATCTTGTCGATTTCTTCCTGAGCCTTTGAGGCCTCATCGTCCTTGCCGAGATGTTTTAAAATCTCAACATAGTTCGGTCCTGCGTAAGTGAAGAGTGTAGCAACCATTACAGACTCTGCAATCTTGGAATATCCGCCTTCAGCAGCAAACTTCGGATTGGTATAGGTCTGGAAGGATTCGCCCGGAGTATCGGAGAAGCAGGATAAGTTAATGCAGTCGTTCCAGTCGGCACGCATTGCAAGAGGAAGACCGTGAGGTCCTAAATTGTTTACAATACGATAGAAGGATACTTTAAGGTGATCGAGCATCGGCTGTGCAACGGACATATCATTATCATAAGGTGTCATTACATCAAGAATGCTCCAGTCACCGGTTTCCTTAATATATGCGGAAACGGAAAGGATCAGCCATAAAGGATCATCGGAGAAGTCTCCGCCGATATCCGCATTTCCCTTCTTGGTAAGAGGAGAGTACTGATGATAGCATCCGCCGTCCGGGAACTGAGTGGAAGCAATGTCGATGATACGCTCTTTTGCTCTGTCGGGAATCTGATGTACAAATCCCAGAACGTCCTGGTTGGAATCACGGAATCCCATACCACGTCCGATACCGGACTCGAAATAGGAAGCGGAACGGGAAAGGTTAAAGGTAACCATACACTGATACTGGTTCCAGATATTAACCATACGGTCAACCTTGTCATCCGGAGTGGTAACGGTAAAGATACCGAGAAGCTTATCCCAGTATGCCTTCAGTTCTTTCATACCTGCTTCGAATTTCTCGGGTGTGTTGTATTTCTCAATCATTGCTTTGGCTTTTACCTTATTAATGGTCTTGCCGTCAGCTTCAAACTTCTGATCAACGGGCATCTCAACATAGCCGAGAACAAATACGAGAGTTTTGGACTCGCCCGGTGCCAGTGTAATCTTCTTGAAGTGGGAAGCAATGGGAGCCCAGCCGTCTGCGAAGGAGTTTGTAGCCTTATCTGCCAGAACTGCCTCGGGATTGTTGAATCCGTTGTAAAGGCCGATAAAGGAATCTCTGTCGGTGTCATATCCGTCAATGGTGTCATTTACGGAATAAAATGCATAGTGATCACGACGGTCTCTGTACTCTGTCTTATGATAAAGAACGGAACCGTCTACCTCAACACGTCCTGTGGAGAAGTTTCTCTGGAAGTTGTTGGAATCGTCCTGTGCATCCCAGAGGCACCACTCAGCAAAAGAGAAGAGTGAGAATGTATTCTCAAAAGATCCTTCGTTCGTAAGAACAACCTGCTGAACTTCCCCGTCAAAATCCTGGGGAACAAAGAATGTTACCTGGGCTTTGATGCCGTTTTTCTTACCTGTAATTTTGGTATAGCCCATACCGTGACGGCACTCGTACTCGTCAAGTTCCGTTTTAACGGGGGACCAGCCCGGATTCCAGATGGTTCCGTTATCATTTATATAGAAATAACGACCGCCCATATCAATGGGAACGTTGTTATAGCGATAACGGGTGATTCTGCGGAGGCGCGCATCTTTATAGAAGGAATAACCGCCTGCCGTGTTTGAAATCAGGGAAAAGAAGCCCTGAGTTCCCAGATAGTTGATCCAGGGATACGGAGTTCTGGGAGTGGTGATGACATATTCTCTGTTTGCGTCATCGAAAAAACCAAATTTCATACCTGTTTCTCCTTATTCATTATAGTATTTTTGCCCCTTTCGAAGAGGCCGTTCGTAATTAGGATTATACAATATAAATATAGGGAAAAGCAAGATGAGTAAGTCACCTTGGCACATTGTTAACAGAAAAGAAAAAAATGAAGGCATTTTAAAAGTTTTATGAACAAAAAAAGAAGTAAATATGAACAAAAAATGAACAAAACCATATAGAATTTTACCAAATTTGAGTTTTTTGGACAAAAATCACAGAAAAAGTATTGTCATTATGGATAATGTGATATATAATGACCTTGCTGACACGGAAAAGGGGGATATCCTTTTTTACATCAGCAGAAACTATTCACTACACTAAATAATAGAGGAGGAAAATTAAAAGTGAAAAAGAAATTATTAAGTGTAATGTTATCCACAGCAATGGTTGCAGCTTTACTTGCAGGCTGTACCGGAAACACCCCCGCAGTTACCAGTGAAGTAGCTCCTACTACCAGCGAAGTAGCACCTGTTGCTACAAGCGAAATCGAGCCGGGTTCTGTAGGCGGATCTGAAGACGTAGTATTAGAGGACACAGGCGACAAGCTTACAATCGAGTGCTGGAACGATGAGTGGCAGACTCGTGTTATCAACTTAATGCCTGGTTATACTCAGGATTCCGAGAATGATCCTAACCATGGTCACATTGGCGACCTTCCTGTAGAATGGATCGTTACTCCTTCCGACAACGGTGCTTATCAGAACGCTCTTGATGCAGACCTTCTTGATGACGCTGCTGACGTAGATATCTTCTTAGTAGAAGCTGACTACGCTGGAAAGTACACCGTACCTGGTGTTGCTAAGGCTCTTGGTGATCTTGGAATTACCGATGCTGACATCGCTGATCAGTATGCATATACTCAGCAGGTTGTTACAACTGACGGTGTTCTTTATGGTTCTTCTTGGCAGACCTGCGGTGCTGGTATGATTTACAACCGTGACATCGCTAAGGAAGTTCTTGGAACTGATGATCCCGATGAAGTTCAGGCACTTGTTTCCGATTGGGATAAGTGGCAGGATGTTGCTGGACAGATGAAGGAAGCTGGATACAAGATGACTCCTTGTGCAGCTACTTCCTATCGTGTATTCTCCAACAACGTTACTACTCCTTGGGTAAAAGACGGAAAGATCAATGTTGATGCTAACATCCAGAAGTGGATTGATATGTCTAAGGAAATGGTAGACGCAGAGCAGACCGGTACATTCGGACTTTGGGATACCAACGAAGACTTCCAGAAGAACATTTCCTTCTGCGTATTTGGACCCGCTTGGTACTTCGACTTCTGCATGCAGAAGGGATCCGGAGACTCCATCGCTGACAGAGGCGGTTGGGCACTTTGCCAGGGACCTCAGGCTCATTACTGGGGCGGTACTTGGGTATGCGTAGCTGATAAGACTGATAACGCAGCAACTGCAGCTGAAATCCTTAAGACCATGACCATGGATGAAGGCGTTCTTACCTCCATCATCGAGGATTATGGCGACAACGTAAACAACAAGACAATCGTTGCTAAGTATGCAGCTGATACCACTTATGGTAACGACGTTCTTGGTGGACAGAATCCTTACAGCATCTTCGAAGGCGCTTTAGCTAACGTAGACGTAAGCAACATGACCATCTATGATCAGATCTGCAACGAAGCAATCCAGACAGCTATGACCGATTACTTCACCGGTAAAGTTGATGAGGATACTGCTTGGGATAACTTCTACACTCAGGTTGAGGAGACCTATCCTGAACTTTCTCGTTAATCATTAACGAAAAATGAATTAAGGTAATGGGTGTGCCTGCCCCCTAAAGGCAGGCACACTTGTTATTTTTTTGAATTATGGGTATTGACTTATCAGAGGGGGTAAGGAATCGTATCCCATAATTTATCGGTAATAAAAGAATTATTATGAGTGCAGTGAAAAAAAGCACGAAATGGAGGACGGTATTATATGAAGCAGGCAAAAAGAGGAAAAGTAGTCAGCTTTAATAAATGGGGTTATATCTTTTTGATTCCTTTTATCGCTGTATATTGTTTCTTTCAGCTAGTCCCTCTTGTAATGACAATTTACTATAGTTTCTTTGAAAACTATATGCAGGGCATGACGCAGATTGGTCCGAATTTTATCGGAATTCAAAATTACATTACCTTGTTCCAAAAAGGTGACATGTTAAAATACGCATTAAACACATTAATCATGTGGATTATCGGTTTCATTCCGCAGATTTTTGTTTCGTTATTACTGGGTGCATGGTTCTCGGATACAAGACTCAGACTGAGAGCAGCAGGTTTCTACAAAGTAGTTATTTACTTACCGAACCTGATTATGGCATCCGCTTTTTCTATGTTATTCTTCGCATTGTTCTCAGAGTCAGGTCCTATCAATGCACTTCTCATGAACACATTGCATGTAATTAACAAACCGTTCATTTTCTTCCAGGATGTTGCAGCTACACGTATTCTGGTCGGATTCATGAACTTCCTTATGTGGTTTGGTAATACCACAATCCTGTTGATGGCAGGTATGTTGGGTATTGACCCTTCGTTATACGAAGCAGCCGAAGTGGATGGTGCAACCCCCACTCAGGTATTCTGGAGAATCACATTACCTTTGCTTCGTCCCATCTTGGTATATGTAGTTATCACCTCCTTAATCGGTGGTTTACAGATGTTCGATGTTCCTCAGATTTTAACAAACGGAAAAGGTTCACCGGCTAACAGTGCTATGACGCTGATTATGTGGTTGAACAGACATATCGGAACCAGTAAGAACTTTGGTATGGGTGGTGCTCTTTCTGTAGTACTGTTCATCATTACCGGTGTATTAAGTATGGTTGTTTATAAACTTTCCAATGGAAAAGAAGACTAGGAGGAGATAGATTATGGCTAAAGAAGGTTCTATGCAACTCCAGATGGACAAAGAGAAAGTAACAGGCGGTATTCGCTTAAGAAGAGTTGTTGCGAATGTTGTGCTGATTCTGCTTTGCGCACTCTGTCTTTTCTGGTTTTACATTTTGTTAATTAACTCAACCCGCTCCAATGCGGAACTTTCAGGAGGAAGATTCCACATCTTCTTCGGAACATACTTCTTTAAGAACTGGACCAGTCTTATGCACAGTTCCATCAATATCTGGAGAGGTATGTTAAACTCCATTATCATTGCAGGCGGAAGTGCCGTACTTTGTACTTACTTCTCATCCATGACCGCGTATGCGATTCATTGCTATGATTTCAAGTTAAAGAATGTTGTATTTACATTCATCCTTATGATTATGACGATTCCGACGCAGGTTACTGCACTTGGTTTCGTACAGTTCATGAGAAATATTCATCTTCATGATACATTTATTCCTTTGATTATACCTGCAATTGCTGCACCGGTTACATTCTTCTATATGAAGCAGTACATGGATTCCACCTTACCTATTCAGATTGTGGAAGCAGCTCGTATCGATGGTTCCGGAGAGTTCAGAACTTTCAATACCATCGTAATGCCCATGATGAAACCGGCTATCGCAGTACAGGCAATCTTCTGTTTCGTAGCAAGCTGGAATAACTACTTTACTCCGGCGCTCATCTTAAAGTCTGATAAGAACAAGACTCTGCCGATCTTAATCGCAACTCTTCGTTCCGCAGACTACATGAAATTCGATATGGGCCAGGTTTACATGATGATCATGTTATCCATCTTCCCCGTTATCGTTGTTTACCTTGCACTTTCCAAGTACATCGTTGGTGGTGTTGCTCTCGGTGCTGTTAAAGGTTAATAAGAGTTTGTTTCATACAATACCTAAAAGGGTTCGCGTTTCGCGAACCCTTTTTTATATGTGCAGGGCTGCGTAAGGAATTTTCCTGCTTACGCAGGACGCAGCCCGCACACGAGTAGGGTGCGATAAATCTTCCCTACTCGATTGCTAACGCTTCCGATTGAATTAATAGTCTTAAAACTATAATAAAATGTAGCGAAATTCCGTGAAAAAAGGTAGAATAGAAGAATGGAATATTTAAAACTGATCGCTCCCTGTCATTTCGGACTGGAAGCGGTTTTGAAAAAAGAAATCATTGATCTTGGCTATGATATTGATGAGGTGTCCGACGGAAGAGTGACATTCTTAGGAGATGTTCAGGCGATATGTTACGGGAACATTTTCTTACGGAGTGCGGAAAGAATTCTTTTAAACGTCGGTTCTTTTCATGCGGAAAGCTTTGA
>CADANR010000069.1 GCA_902789265.1 uncultured Lachnospiraceae bacterium
GCAAAGGAGCCCAAGAATCCGGGGTTCCCGCCGAGCGGTCCCTTCATCTGAAGTCCTTCTTCTCCGTTTAAGTACACATACGGAATATCGGATCCGTTATCCAGCGTCATGGAAGTCAGGTCGCTATGAAGAAGGGTTCTTGTTTTCATTCCTGCAATCAGCGTACGCTTGTTGGTAATTAACGTTCCGTGTTTTCCCTTGGAGAACAGCCCGTCGTCCGAGAAGAATAAAGGCTCTTCATCCTTATCCAAAAACTTCTTGGAATGCTTCACAATCGCATCCAGCCTTGCCTGATCAAAGCCCTTTCCGGCAACATCGCTGCCCTGCTTCATTTCGGAGCGGATGAACTTCATAATCTCTTCGGAAGTACTGAATTCGGTAACGCACTTCAGCATATTCTTAAATGCCTTCTTGGAATTCTTAAATGCCTTCTTGGAATTCTTTCCCCTTGCCACGGTTTTGTATTCCGTATGGCTGTCAAACCAGGGACAGTCAGAAAAATCGCCCTCGCCGGTTTCCTTGTCATCCTTCTTTTTTTCAGATTTTTCTTCAGTTTTCGGTGTTTCTTCTGCCTTTGCTACAGGCTTTTCTTCTTCATCGGCACCTTCTTCCATGAATTTGGCACCGCAATAATCACATACGTAGATTCTTCCACCCTCTGTTTCGGACAAAGTTCCGTTGCAGTTCGGGCATTTTCTCGTCACTTCGGTAAGTGGTTTCAACATTTTTTCTATCTCCTTCGGATATTTTGCCGTAGATGTCACCACAGGGACTGTCCCTCTGGTGACATCCAGTATAATTTTATGAATTTTCCAAAGAGAAATCAAGAGAAATGTCGCCAGGGGGACTGTCCCTCTGGCGACATTTAGCGCAAAAAAATAGGGAAGATGTAATCTTCCCTACTGTCTATTATATCATTTCTCCCCCATCTTCTCACTTTCACTGAGCGCCTGCAGATATCCTAAGAGCCTTTGTTTTAACTTCGGATCCATCTTCGAATATGCCTCTATAATCTGGCCGATTTCGGAATCTCTGTTAATTACAAACCAGTCCATGCGGTTGCGGTATCCTTCCTTCGTATCCGTTCCCGACAGAAGCCACTCAGGGCTGACCTCCAGGACGCTGCAGATTACCATAATCTTGTCCGCAGACGGATTCGTATGGCGCTTCTTCCACTCGCTTATCGTACTCTGCAGAATTCCGGTTTTCTCGGAAAACTCCTTCTGCGTCATCTTCATTTCACTCATTTTTTCAAAAATTCTGTCGCTGATATTCATACTGTTCACCTTTCTTTACGCTATTTTCCGCGGCTACAACTTTATTATATGCTCCATTTTTATGAAATGCAAGCGAAAATGTCACCAGAGGGACAGTCCCTGTGGTCCCAAAAGCAAAAAATGTCGCCAGGGGGGACAGTCCCTGTGGGGAACTCGCTCAAACTCAGTCAATTTGACATCTTTGGGACACTTCTTGTGATGCATTCGCTCAAACTCAGTCAGAAATGTCACCAGAGGGACTGTCCCCGTGGTCCCAAAAACAAAATTGTCACCAGAGGGACAGTCCCTCTGGTGACAACCACAAAAAAAGCAGGGGATTTCTCCCCTGCCATGTAACCCTTACTTAAGCCCCGGTCCTGCAGGCTTCATCTCGCCCGGCTTGGGTCCCTGCTGAACCACCGGTCCGTCCTTCGCAGGTGCTTCTTTCACGGGTGCATTCTGATGCATCGCCTGAATGCCGGTTTTTACCTGCTCTGCAATATTTGCAGGTACTGCATTCGGATGTTTCTTCGTGAAGTTCTCGAATGCCACCTCCGGCTTCACACCGGTGTTCTGCGCAATCCTGCAGACATTCAGTGCATCCTCCGCTACGTATTCATCCACCGCATTCACATCCTTCAGTTTATCGAAGACCTTGCCGAATGTCTTTTCAATGCAGATTTCGTTGAATCTCTTCAGGGATGCGTCATCAAGCTGCTTGAAATTATTCTCTTTATAAATCTCATCCAGGCCCTGGTTGAATACGATTACGTAGAACTGTCCCGCCTCAACCTTATTGATCGGCACATTCTTCGGGATCTCATTCCCGAAATTCAAAGCCTCATTGAATTTCTGACGCAGCGGAGACGCAGGCTGCATATATTCAATCGCCTTCGAAATCTTCACGGGCTGATCGATATTCGCCATATGCTCCAGTCCTTCTGCCAGTCCGCGAAGGAACATCACATTCTTAATCTTCTGCGCCAGCTCTTCCTTACTCTGAATCTCCTTATGGGAAATTTCATGAATCTGATCCTTCATGCAGCACTGGATATAATCCTTTGCATTGAATGCATTTGCGGTCACATCCGCGGTATTCGCCTTATCGAATTTCTTATTATTCTTCTCGGCGCCGTATTTCCAACGTTTCTCATCATTCTGGATGTACTTGTTGTACTCTTCCGCTGCCTTAATCTCGTTCGCATTCATAAGGTCCTTATAAGGCACCTTCACGAACCCGTTCCCCTTCTTCATCATGAAGGTCTGGCCGGCGAGATAATTCTCATTATCGACTGCAAAATAGGTATTTCCGGGATTGATTGCAAAATGCGACATGCTCTTAAGATTCTTGTAATCTTCCTTATCGAGCTTGAACTTGTTCTCCGGCTCCTTATCCCATCCTGCCAACTTATAAAATGCCTGCGCCTTCTTCTCAGCTGCCTTAATATTATCTACAATCTCCTGCTCACGGGCGGCAAGTGCCTGAATCTTATCATCCGACATACCGAGTTCTTTCAGTTTCTGGTAAGCCATGGAATTCGGATCCGCATAATCTCTCGCACGTTTTTCGATTGCGTCGAAACCTTCTTTGTCGACATGCAGCATGTTCGGAAGAACAAGGTTGCCCGCACTGTCCGTCAGATCCTTTAAAAGCTTATAATCCTTCACCTGACGCAGCATACGGTTTTCCATATTGTCGGCATAAGTCATGTCATGAACAAAGGATACGCTCTGGATAAATGCGTCCAAAACAGGTGCGTCCTGGGTTCTCAGCTGAGAAAAATCGAACTGTTTTCCGAGTTTTTTCAGTTCATCCACAGCCTTGCCCAGTTCTATTCTCTCCTCCAGGGTAAACTCCTTCTTCATGCCTTGCTTTAAGAAGTTTTGCCAGCCGCCTTTTTCATAACCCGGTTCAGCCCAGATGTCTTTAATCCGGTTGCTTATACGGACTGCTTTCTCAAATGCATATTTTCTGTAGGAATCTTCCGGATCTGATGCATCAAACTTAATTCCCATCTCCTTCATTTCAGTCTGAATCTTTTTCAGAGTCTCTTCGTCCGGTTGTTCTTTAAACTTAACGGTTTTCACACCGCTCCAGCCTCCCCAGACTTCATTGAAATCCTTGTAACTCTTCGGCGCCTTATTATGTTTCCACATCATGTAAGGTCCGTATCCAAGCACATCACCCTTTAACTGGTACCCCCTGATGTTACCGATACTAATCTTCGGAGTCGGAACCTCTTCCGGCGGCGTAAGTACATCCACGCCAAAATAGCTGCCCAGGATATGCTTGTAAAGTGCAGAATTCTTCTCAACCTTCGTATTCAACGAAGGAAGAAACTGTACCTTTTCAAGTTCTCCTCTCTCACCTGTTTTGAACGCATCCTTCAGGGTGATTGCATCCAGAGACATATCGTTATCATATGCCTTAACGGATTTAATGATAATATTTCCCGTTGTCGGGTCGGGTTCCGTCTCGCACTTAAAATTCCTGCCGTGACGGTCTTTTTGCAAGCATAATGTATCGATTAAGAATAATCGGTTTAAATCACGGATTGCTTCGGAAGAATAAATTAACTGCTTTCCCTTCTTCTCCGCTTCCTTCATCAAATCAACCAGTTCTTTTCCGGGAGCTTCCTCGGAAAGGGTACAAATCTGGTTTACTTCAGTTCCGTCACGACGCGTGAACTTCACAAGTGCGGTCTGTGACTTGGTAATTACATCCTCAAAGCCCAAATGCTCAGCAATTCTCGAAGTTGCCGTGTTGTTAATGGCAGCTGTGTCAGTTCCGGTCTGCATTTTCTGCGCGCTCATCTGACCGAAGAGTTCCACTTCCTTACCCATCGTCACGCGGAACATCGTCTGAATCTGCTCATCGCTCATTCCCTTTAAGGAATCCAGGAATTTTTTATCGTTTTTCTCGGTTAATCCGAGTTCTTTTTTAAGCCAGTCGGTCGCACTCATAACCTTGAATGTTTCCGCCGGTGCAGCCTGCTCGCCACCGTTTTCCTTTTGTTTTTCCATAACGGATTTCGCATACTGAAGTGCGGCAACACGAAGCTTGTCACCTCCGGCTTCTTCAATCAACTCGTCAATCGACTTTTCTCCGGCATCCGCAATATAGGTAGCCGCAAGATTGTTCATGTTGTGTCTCCAGAAGAGATCATCAAAGTTGTGTGCAAAATACTTCGAAATCTTCTCTTCCTCTGCGGAAGCCTTGTCATCACTGACGGAATTTAACTGATTGGAAAGATTCTTTAAAAATCTCACGCCGAAGTCATAATCTGCATCGGTAATCTTTGAAAGTCTTTCCTCTGCTTTATTCTTTTCTTCCGGATTATTGGAATTTGCAAACCGCTTGCTTGCCTCAAGCTGCTTGGTACGACGGCTTAAGAACGCACCGATATTTTCGTTTAAGAACGGAAGGTTCTCCTTTAAGTAGTAAACCTTTCCGTCTGTGCCGATTAACTGCAGTCTGTAAACATCCGTGGAGTTTCCTTCATTCTGCCATTTGACCGTAACCGGATCGGCAATCTTTGCCTTTACCCCGTTGACAAGCGTATAGGAATTCATCTTTTCCGGGTCTTCGGTCTTAAAATCAATCGCGCCTTCTCTTGCCGCGTCTGCGATGGTCTTTGTATCAAGTTTCATCTGCTTTACATGTTTAAGAAGCGCTGCAACCTGCTTCTTTCTTCTCTTTCCGGGAGGGGTGGACGGATCCCTTGAATCGCAGTAATTCTGTGCAGCGGTGATAAATTCGTCATATGCCTGATCGAGACGTTCGTTGTATTTCTTCGCATCAAAAAGTCCGTTCTCGTTGACATACTGCTTCATGTCCTCGCGAAGCACCGCATTGAGTGCATTTAAGGATTTCTTTACCCAGTCCATTTCAGGCGATGCTTTCTTGAATAAACGCCAGTCCTTGTCGAGTACGGAGTTTGCGTTAATCATGAAGTTCGAAAGCTCCTGGTTTTTCTTCTTAAAATCGTTAACGGTAAGGTCCTCGCCCAAGTGTCTGACCGCGTCATCGCGTGCCGTAAGCTGATTGGATACGCTTGTGTTTTTCAGCGACTCCTTTAACTTGAACGCCTCTTCCTGAAGCTCAAGGGGATATAAAATATAGTAGCCGCCGTTTAATTTGACCGCTCTTCTTTTCTGCTCATCGCTCAGGGCATTGTACTGTTCCTGCTTCATTAAACGATTGTGTTTTTCGTTTGCCATTTCTGCCTCCTAGTCTTCTACCGGAACCCCGCTGTAGAATTCCACGCCCGTCGCCGTATAGCTCTTCGGGAATTTCTCGTATCCGCGTTCCAACTTTGCCTCCGCGGCTTCCATATTCGCTGTTTCATTATCGATATTTAAGTATTCATCCACGTTCGCGCTCATCTCAATTACGTGGATGCCGTCCACCGTCTTGATTTCGGCATCGCCGAATGCGAATTCAAAGAAAAATGAGAGCATTTCCTTATCACTGCCCTTTTCATCTTTGAGAGACGGAACCTGGATGATGACGCTTTCCAGCCCGTTTTCGTTGGCCGTTCGAAACAGCGCGTCCATCATTTTGGATCCTGCTTCCTTATTGGAGAGGTCCGGATCCACCCAGAGCCATTTAATTACGAATTCCTCATCCTCGAGTGCCACGAGCGTAACGCCTGCGGCTTCCAGACCCTCCGGATCCGGTTCCACCGCGCCGATCATAAAGGATCTTCCGTCTTCCATAAGCGGTCGGAACTCTCTCGGAACAAATTTCGTAAATAAATTTCTGATTTCTTCCTGTAAATTGTTTAAAATCACTATGTTCATAAAACCCCTCCGTATATTCCCGAAAACCCTGATTTTATCAGCCTTTTCGGGCATAATAGTTCATACAGTACTATCAAGGTTTGGACCAATCATACCACCCATTGTCCAACGGATGTCCAACAAACAAATAAAAAAAATTCGAAAAATAAAACCCGCCAAACCTGTCCTTATTTTACCACAGATTTAGCGGGAATTCATTTAAGATAAAGAAAAATTAATAGTCTCCAAGGAATCTCCAGTTGCCCAAATCGTACGGATTTTCCTTCACCGAATACCACCTGCCCGGCAGGAAGACGTTTCCGTTATTGTAATCGGTGTTCCAGTCATCCGAATAAAATACCTTCATTTCGGCATCCTCATGCTTTTCATGCCCGTCCAGCGTATTTCCGGTAAAGGGATTCACGGGATTCTCTATCACGCCGGAAACCGCAAGGGACGGCGTATCCCCGTTCGTCATAAACTCCTCGGAAATCGTAAACTCATCCGCACCGAAATCCTTCACCATCAAAAGCGGCATGAAAAATTCCGCATCCAGTCCGTCTTCCGTGATCAAATCAAAGTGATGCGTATCCCTGCCGTGATCCGCCACGATGATAATTCGCGTATTGTCGTAAACGCCTGCCTCTCTGAGCGTATCAAACCATTTACCAAGCTCCAGGAAAGAAGCCGTATTGACATCAAAATGCATCAGCTGGTCCGGGGACTGCATGTATAACTCACGCCCGTCCACCACGTAACGGTCTTCGTCATTGGCATGATATTCGGTATTGTCGACGTATTTTGCCGGGACGTAGTCCGATTCCTGCAGCATGCAGGGTTCATGCGTTGCGCCGTTCGTCAGCATTAAGAAGGTATCACCGTCTTCGCGAACTTCCGTCATCTCCGATAAATTGTCAAGCACCAGATACCAGTCTAAGAACTCCTGATTGTAGCCGGCGGAGGTGTACTTCGGATCGCCCTTTGCGGAAACCCTGTAATCCAGCTCGTTGTAAAGCCCGTAATCATAAATGAATTTCTGAAGCATCAGGGGGCATGCCTTCATCAAAGAATGGCAGTAAAAATTCCTGCACCTGATTTCTTCCTTGCTGATTGCATCTTCCGGCGCATCCTCATCAAAACGCCCGGCGGTATTCATCGCACGAATTCCGGGATACTCATCATAAATGGTCAGATCCGGAATCCAGTAATAGCCCGCATACGGCGGGTCACAGACCGTGACCTCATAATCATTTTCATCAAAAAGAACCGGCAGAACCTTCAGCGCTTCGTCATGCTTCGTAACCAGCGCCTCGTCGCTACGCGCATTCATCGCCTCCGGCGTATATTCGTATCCGCCGTAAAGCGCCGGCGCCCCGAAATTCGTATACGCCCCGAACGACACCGTATTCGGATAATAGGTAAAGCCCGCAAACTGCTCTCTTAATTCCGGTTTTTCCTTAAAAATATATTCTACTTCCGTTCCGAGTGCCCTGTCCATCATGATGACCATGACGTTTTTTCCGTTTTTGCTTAAGGGAATCACGGGACGCAAATCATCCGCATTCGATAAGTATTCAAGCTTTTTGTAGTCATTGCCGATTTTCACCATATTGATGCCGGTCAGAATCAGGATGCTGAGAACACCTGCCAGGGCAATGGCTCTTAATATTTTGATATTTTTCTTTGCAATTACAATCAAACCTGCGATAATCACCGCGCTTACAAGAATACTTAAGCCGATCTTCTTCTTTCCGAATTCCGGAAGTCTCGAATACTGAAGCGTGGACGAAACCAAACCCATATAAGAGCCGACAATTAAGTAGTTTACGACGGAAATACCGCAGGCCATCCAGATGCCGCGCTCCCAGTATCTGCGCCCGCGCTCGCGCGAAAGGAAATAGAAAATGCTCATCCAGATGCCGAACGTGCCGGTCGCATAAAGCACGGAGTAAAGGACATAATGCAGGGGATTCTGCGGATGGAAAATCTCCACGAATTCCTGCGTGGATGCCTTGATGATGTTCGTCGGAATGTAGGCGCCGAGCAGCACAATCATGAAGAGTGCACCCGCGAAGAAGACCCATTTCTCGTCCGTAATTTTTGTCTTGGCGGGTTTCTCCGCAACCGTTTGTACTACATTTGTAGTCTTTTTCCTTTTAACCGCTTTAATGATCTCCGCCACAATATTCTTTCCCAGCGAGAAGATATTGTTGCAGGTCCAGTAGAATACAAGTCCGGACGGCGAGTTATAAAGAAGTATCAAAAACAGAATCGCCATTCCGTTAATCTGCAGTTTCAGTTTTAACGGCTGTTTCTTCGTATAAATCATGCCGGAGATGATGTTGATGACGGTCATCAGAATCGGCAGCACATTGACCTTGAAAGACCCGATCATAAAAATCGCATCCGGCGCACTCAAATCATGAATCGGACCGAGTGACATGCCTTTTAACATTTCCAGATTTGCAAGGAAATTGTAAGCCGCAATAAAGAAGGGCACCTGCAATAATAACGGCACGGATTCCAAAATCACCGACATCGGATTGTAATTGTTCTGCCGGTAATAGGTCTGGAGCATCATCAGACGCTCTTCTCCGCGGAAGGTCTTGCGGATGTGCTTCACCCACTTCTCCATGGCTTTCTGTTTTTCACTTGCTTCGGCCTGGATTTTATCCGCCCTTGCGTAAAGCGGAAGCACGAGCAGGTTTACAACCAGACTCAGCACAACGATGGAAACCGCCACGTTCGCGGTATAGCGGTGTGCAATCGAGTAGACGATTTCGAAGAACAGCTCCAGTGGTTTAATTGTAAGGAGGGATAAGAATTCCATGAATGTCATGCTTCCTCCTTCCCAAGAACATTACCGGACTCAGTATTTGTAAGTCCTTCCTTTGTATGTTCTTCGCCCGTTTGCGCATTATTTTGTTCTTTATTTAGTTCTTTATTACAATTACTTAGATCTTTTTCATTTAGTTCTTTATTATTTAAATCTTCTTTACTTACTTTACCATAGTCTAATTCATGCAGCTTCTTCTCGATAAAATCAGCAACACGTACACTGCTCTCCCCGATATGCACCCAGGTTTCCCTGCGTGCCTGCTCTCTCGCTTCGGCTCCCTTTGGATTCGTAATGCACTCATCAATGACATCCTTAATTCTGCCGAAATCTTCCTCGCAAAGCTTCGTTCCGATTCGCGGCAGGACATCATACACCCAAAGCTCTTTTTCGATCCACGCGCAGTCATAAGGCGCCTTGTCCATTTTGGACTCCGCATATAAGAAAGGCTTGTCAAACACAAGCGAATAATCAAAAATAACACCGGAGAAATCCGAAATCATCAGATCCGCACTCCGAAGCACATTGAAATTGTCATTGTCACGGTTCCACTCAAGGCCGGTATTTTCATACTGTTTCATGAGCCGGTCCATAAGTTCCTTCTCCGCCGTAAAGGACTGCGGATGCGGCCGGACGATGATTCGATAACCGGTTTTCAGAAGCTCATCCAGAAGCTTCTCACCATACTTGGAAAGCAGACCGCTCTCGCCCCAAGATGGTGCAACAAGAATCGTACGTTGCTTCGTATCAGTTGCAGTCTTCTCTACAGGCTTTCCTTCAATGTCATTTTTTTCTTCAACAATTAAATCCTCCGAAGCAGTTGAATCATTCATACTAATTGAATCACTCAATTCAGCTGAAACAGCCGAATTACTTGCTAAATTCTCCGCACATTCCAGTCTCTCCCGCATCATATCCATGTACGGCACACCGACCAGTTCCAGTTCCTTCGCCGGCAGATTACGGAGTCGCTCCAACTCCCGCACCTGCTCAATCTGGTACTCGCCGGACAAAAGAATCGCATCAAAATAATCGATGCCGAACATATGATAAATCGTGATATCACTGCACGCATGCGGAATGTGAATGTAGTAATCCGCCTTCCTTGAACGCTTCCACTGCAGCACATCAAGCCCGGGCGTTGTGGAAAATACAATGCCCGCATTCAGTAAGTTCAGCTTCGAAAACGCCTTATTTCCGGTTCCGATGAACTCGCCCGATATGTACTGATATTCTTTTTTGAAAAAGGGATCGTCTTCCGACATGGTCAGAAACTGCGCCTTCACGCCGCGGCGCTCCAGCTCGTCAAGAATCGGTTCATAGGTATTCCAATAACGCTTGTGATCGCAAAAGAACACAAGCGGCACTTTCTTCGTATCCTGCTTTTTTCCACCGCCGACGGAATATTTCAGCTTCACAAAAAGCGAACTGAAGAAATAAATCACACCACCCATCAGTCCGATCAGGATGGTGAAAAGCATTCCGCCCGTTCCGGGATCTATATACAAAAGCATAGCGTAAGGTAATGCTCCCTCCTAAGTAAAATCCACTCCCTATCGTACTCTATCGTGCCCCGTCTTGCAACTGCCGAATACCGCAATTTCAAAAATCTTCCTTGCTTATCTCAAAATTATCCCGTATAATGTATATACATTATACCAAGGGAGGATGTATTATGGATCAGGTAGCAATCAGAGCATGGGGAAACAGCCAGGGAATCAGAATTCCCAAAAAAATATTGGATCAAATGCAACTCAATGTCTCAAATGCAACTCAATGTCTCGGACATTCTCGAAATTGAAGTTGAAAACGATACGATCGTTCTTCGCAGACAGTTTAAACACAAAACTTTCGAAGAGAGACTTGCAGCATACAACGGTCAGATATCCGCCTGTGATTTTGACTGGGGCGAACCGAAAGGAAAGGAGATTCTTTAATGCAGTTTTATCAGGGAGACATTATTAAGATAAACGATTATAAGAAGCAACTGTTCGTTGTGGTAAGCAAGAATGCCTTTATCCGGGCAACCGGAATGATTCATGTATGCCCGTTTATAAAAAATTACCCTGACGGGCCCGTGCATATTCAGGTTGTCGGGAATCACGGGACTTCCGGGACGGTGATTTGCGAACAGATTAAAGCCATCGATCCGGCCGTCAGAGCATGCAGCAAAACCGATTGTTTGTCATATAAGGATATTATGGATGTGTCTGACACAATCCAGGGGATTTTTGAGTACGATTAATCACAACAATCATTTAATTAAAATACTATCCCAAAATTGCACCTCTACCAATTACAACCCTCTTATTATCTTCATATAATCCTGCCGTTGATCCACGACAGCATAGATTGTAACCAGTTTATTCTTCTCATCTATTTTATAGAAAACAAGATCTTTCTCTAAAATAAGAACCCTGTATCCCTGCCTTCGAAGTATTGAATATCTCGGTATTTCTCTCATATTCTAACCTCCAATTGCCGATTCCAATGATACGCAGCTCTCTTTTCTGGCTGACCTTTAATAAACTTTTCATAATTACCGGCTAACCTTCCCCTTGCAATTCCCTTCCAAACACTATATAATTATGTTAACTTGAAAACAAAAAGCAAATAACCTTTAATTAAGAAGTCGATGGTCACTCCTACCACCGGCTTCTTATATTTCTTAGAGGATTTATCGTAGGTAATGGGGTCAAGCACCATTACACGTTACCGTTTCACCTTTCCCGCAATCAGCCCGAAACTCAAATAAAACACCGTCGTCAGCACTACAAAAATCAACACAAACCAGTTAATCTCTTCCTTCCACTTAAGTCCCACCGTAAGCCCGGATAAAAGTAACACAAGCATCGGATACAGAAATGAAAATGATGTAACACCGGTTTCATAGAACTTCAAAAGTAGAATTCCAAAAACCGGCACTAGAACAAATACCGCCGTAAACTCCGCCGCAAAAAACACCGCTCTCATCGGCATATCCTGAAATGAAATGTAACTGACCGGAACCGCCATCGCAAGAAGCGTTAAGTAAATTACCGACACAATGGATGCAAATCCGCGCCCCTTCCCGGCAGACGCCGCACCTGCATTCCCATCCGGCAGGGCATGTTCCTTCACTTCCATGCAACACTCAATGGTTCGCACAATCATGGACCCAATCAAAAATCCATATGCCACAAACTGCACCGGTGCCACCGTAAATCCGGTATGCATCATTCCGCCGAATAAAAGCAACATGGCCGCAATTACCACCGGTTTATAATTGGCCCCAAAATCATACTCTTTCGAAGTAAACACCGATACAAACATCGCAGGCAGAACGCGGATCATCAAAACAAAACCCGCAACCAGACTGACCGCCGTGATTCCGTAGGCAATGTAATTAAACACATTCCCGGAAAGAAGCGCATACTCCCCACCGAGACGAACACTTAAAATCACCGCCAAAAGGCGCTCGATGAACAGGATTAAAAAATAGAGAATTAATCCGAGCAGCTTTAATTTTGTAAGAATAACCGTTGTCTTTTTGTTCATATGCATCCCATCCTGTCAGCAATTCTTTCTGTCTTAACACCTTACTCTTCCCACTCATAAAACCGATCCAACACCGGATACAGCTCGGGATACGGAGCCTCCTTCAACGAAACCGTATCCCCGAGTTCCATCACCATTCCGGGTGCCTTACTCTCCGGCCAGTAAGGAAGCGCACCGGTCCGCAAATCCGCATTTTCACCCGCATTTCCGTCCGTACCTGCGTCCAAATCCGCGTCCGAAGCCACCCCATTCGGATCTCCGTAAGTAATAAAATTCTTAAAATATCCCTGCATCACGCGACTTAACTCCCGATCCCCCTCATCATAGAGTTTGGAATCTGCGGGAATGTTGCCGTATAAATACACTTCCTCCCCGCTGTGCCAGGAGCCCAGACGTCCGTTATCCTTCGTAAAATAATAAACAAAGGTCGGCACCCCGTCCCGAAGTTCCTGTCTCTCCAGGCAGTAATGCCCGTAATTGAAAAAAATTACGGAATACAGATTCGCCCAGTTCCTGCGGGCCTCCTCATCGGTCGCGGCCGGCATCAGCGCCAAAATCTCGTCCGAATAAGGATCCCCGAAATAATCCCGAATCTTTCTTTCATAATTGTTCAGATTCGCCTGTTCAAATAAAATAAAAGGCGCGGCCTCTTCTTTGTTATACCCGTGCATAGACGCCTCTTCGTTATGAATTCCCTTTTTGAAAGACTCATACGGCGTTTCCGTCAGGGCATACCCATCCACCGTCATGTGATGATGAATCTCCAGCTCCCCGACAATTCGCTCCGCCGGGAGATTCCGAAGTTCCGAAGCACTGCTTACATGAAACCGTTTCTTTGTCTCTTCTCCCGCCTCCAGGGCCTCTTCCATACTTCGGAAGGAATGTGTGGGAACAGCGGACGTTACCGTGGAACTTTCCGCAACCACTCTTCGAAAAAGCCCCTTCGCAAGGGGTGAGGTGCAAAGTGCCGTCACACACGCAGAACCTGCGGACTCGCCGGCTAACGTTACGTTTCCCGGATCCCCGCCGAATGCCTCAATATTCTCCTGCACCCATTTCAGTGCCATAATCTGATCGAGAAGCCCATAATTTCCCGTTGTATGATTCTCTGACTCACCTGCCAGCTCCTCGTCTGCAAAGAATCCGAAAATCCCCAGCCGGTATCCCATATTTACAACAATCACGCCTTCTCTGGCAAGCCCCTCGCCGCTGTAATCCTCATACCAGGGTTGGCCGGTCTGCAAAACCCCGCCGTGAATATAAACCAGCACCGGAAGATTTGCCTCATCCCCCGCAGGTTTCCAGACATTGACATAAAGCGAATCCTCGCTGACGGGAGTCCGGTAATTATCCTCAAAAGAAAACGCCTTGTAATCATGATATCCGACAATCTGAGCTAACGATGAAAAAATCACTGAATTCTGCGTCTGCATGGACATGGGGGCAAAATGATCGGCCGCGAATACTCCGTCCCAGCCGTCCGCAGGCTCCGGCTCCCGGAACCGTCTCTCTCCCACCGGAGGCTTGGCATAGGGGATTCCTGCATAAACTTCCACCTCTCCGTCTGCCGTTTTGACCCCGGTTACAAGGCCCTGCTTTAATTCAACTGTATCTGTAATACCACCGTTTTTTCCTTTTACCGCAGGCACCGGTTTCACCGGGGGAACGGAAACAAAAAGAATTAAAATAAACACCGCAAGCAAAGCCATGAAACTTAAAACCCTTGCATATCCGGGAAGTGTTCCCTTCTTTATCACACGGAATACCGTAAACCCAATTACTGCAATGAATCCCAAAATCCATCCCAAAACCGTATGCTGCCCAAGTTCCAATATGGCAAGCATCAGTATGCAGAAGATGCAAAGCGGAAGAATCCACACAGGTTTGAATGTTCCTTTTGTTTCTTTTTTCATTTCAGTTCTCCAACGAAAAATCCTGCACACAACAACATTATATACCACTTCAACTCTTCTTCAATATAATTACTCACTATCATTCCTCAACAAGCAACTCATTTAAACCTGCTCAAGAAATCGTCTGATTCCAGTAAATGCTTCATTCACTGAAACATCCAACCAATTTGCCCGGGCAGCCCTTTCAATATTTCGTCTGTACAATCTATTATTAAATGTAATATCAACACGTCTTATAATCTCTGTCATATTAGTTTCCTTCATGCCGGAATCATCGAAGATATAGATATTGAGACATTTAACCAATCTTTCTCTGTCAACATAATCGGTAAGATAATACATATCAAAAATGTCTTTATACCTTGTAGACACCGGTCCGAATCGAAGAAGTGATCTTAGTTTTTCCACAAAAATCTGCTCCTTTGAATTAATCAGAAGACTTGCCCCTACATCATCCATGCAAAGATCAAAGCAGTATTCGTCCTGTTCAATCTGCACATTCTTATGAACACCCAAATCTATTTTACTCATAAAAACATG
>CADANR010000070.1 GCA_902789265.1 uncultured Lachnospiraceae bacterium
GCTGTCTAAAGTCTTGCGACAGCGTAAAATATACTCAAGCATTTACCGACTGTATGGCATGGGAAGTTTAGTACCTGATACAGTTGTATGAGAGCATATACATTATTGATGGCAGAAGGCATCAAAATAAGAGCAGTGCATCATTTTTGATGCTTTTTGTGTGTAGGGGGTATAGACCAAGCCCCTGAATTCAAGGTCGCGCATGCTTATAGAAAAAACCAGGTCGTCTGACCTGGCTTTTCTGCGAGCAGGTGAAGGGAATCGAATTTTTTGGAGAATCTGAAAGCCCATAAAATAGAGATTTTTACAACCATAAACCTCTAAGGGACTACATAGGGGACTACCAAATATTATGAAAGGAGTTGCAGAGCAACATCATCTAAAATCATTACAATCTTTTTTGAATTTTCTGCTTTTTGGGAGCCAGCGGAACCAGTATCTCATCAATCCGTTATCCCGGTAAAATCCGCTGTTTATATTTTTATGCTTCACATATTTGTTTTTTTCTTCCTGCCAGGCAGGGTCACTTCCGTCTACCCAGGGAATAACCAAATCAATCTCAATCATAATATAAAATCACCCGGACAGCTTGTTTGCCATCCGGGCATCTTTCCTTTTTATTCTTCTTCAGCATTTGAAAAATCGATTGCCAATACTTCTTCATTTTCGAAATCGATGATCTCAGCCTTTGGAGCTTCATAAACCATGGGAATTACCTCCTTTCTGATCAGCTAAAAAAGTAATCTGTACTATTCGGTAAAACATCCTGTTGTTTTTATGTTATCCAGAAACGCGTCAATGTCTCTTTTTGCAACATCCTTACCGATACCGAATTCTGCGGCAAAAACATCAATAAACTTTTCCGAATCAATTCCTTCTTTGATTTTATTCCAAATAAAAACCCCGGTTGGATTCAGTTTAATCATTCCGTTAAATGTCTTAGTGGCATCTCCAACGGTGATGACGACAAATTCATCTCCGACCCGGCGGATTTCATATCCTTCGTTTATCTTCATAATCATCTGCCTTTATCACAATGAAACTATTTGCATTATGCACTTAACCACACCCTTTTTCAAGAAAAAAACATTCTTACGACGCATCTTTGCCGTCGGCTTCTTCTCGGGACAACATCTTTTTCAATATTTTTTCGTATAAACGATCCGCTCCTTCAAATACTTTTCTCATCAGCGGATTATTTTCAAGAAGAATCAGACGGATTTTTTCGACCATGGTACATAACAGATAAACGGCCAGAACCACGACCAGATACTGAACAAAGAGAAGCCACACGTTCGATATTTTTTCGGGGTGAAGAATGCTGCGGAAGAACCATTTGGTACTGTATACGTTTAAATGCAGAAGATATACACCGAATGTCGCCGGTGAAAGAAACATTACAATCCGTCCGGCCGCTTTAGAGTGAATCTTCAGATTTTTGAAAAAGCCGAAAAGGAAAACCGCGGCAGAAAGCGTCAGTACAAAATTATACTGATACAGAACACGCGCATAGCTTATGTCTTCCCCTGTCCGATAAACGACCAGTCCCAGTATCGTCTTTACCGCAAAAATCAGAAAGACACTCGCAAAATATCCTCCCAGGCATTTCCCTTTCGACCGTAAATAAGAATAATCCGTCTTACGGACTGCAGCTCCGAAAACATACAAACAGACAAACCAAAGCAGTGAGTATCCGCCACTGATATCTAACCAGTCTTTTAAATAAAAAACGGACGGAAGCAGAGAAAAGAGAGTAAAAAGACAGACACACAAAACCGTCAGACGTACCCGGTTACATTTTTCCAATAAAAGATTCAGAAACGGACTGACAAAAAGAAGCAGAAGATACTTTGTCGCAAACCAGTAGGTTTCGTTCGTAACCGGTAAAAAACTCTTTAAAAGTCCCGGGCCGGAAAAGGAATCCAGTCCGAAACCACAGCAGACAAAATAAATGATTACGGAATATTCCAGAACCTGCAGCCAGATTCGAATCACCCGTCCGGGTTTAAATTTCTTTTCGCACATGAAATATCCGGTCAGCAAAACATAACAGTTTACAGCCGGAATACAGCATGATTCGATAAACCATGCAAGATAAAAACCCGGCGTACCTACCGTAACATTATCCAGATAATTGCTTTTTCCCCAGTAATGAAGAGAAACGATCATAATCATTGCAACGATACGCAGCAATTCAAAATTCGCATCCCTCTTAATTCCGGTTTGCTTTTCTTTCATTGATGACTCCATGCTTATTTTAATCCGGTTCCGTTCACGGACATATTCTGTTTGCTTTCCATGCGTCCGTAAACCATGTAAATATCTGAAGCTAAATTGACCAAAACCGAACAAAGCCGTCGGCAAATAAATGTCCTTTAATTACTATAATCTTATTTCCCGGATTATGCAAAAATCTCATTCAGACGAATTCCAGCTTTTCTCTCGGCTTCGATAATACTTGATTCAAATGCATAATTTTCAGGAACATTATTACAGTATAAGGAGCCACTTTTAATCCCGGCTATTATATGCTTAATTAAGTTGTCTGTTTTTATTTGTTTCTTTTCGCTCATAACTGAAAACCATTTTGTTTTCTAATTTTTTTGTTTTCTATCGTTTTTGTTTTTGTTATCACGTCTTTTACGTGCGTTAGGTTCAATAATTGGCGAATCTAAAAGCGCTTGGTTTAATGTAGAATCCGTTGTTTTTAAGGTTTCCTTTTGAATATCTTCATTAATATTTGCTGTTTTTAGCGCCATGCTTGTAGCATCTTCAATTACATTCTTCAAAGTTACAAAAGGATTTTCATTATCTTTCTTATCTAAAGGAAGTATCAAAAGACCTGACAAACAGCACTTTTGGCTTCCAAATCCCTTCAGGTGATGGGAATAATAATGCGGTTAACCTTTGAAAATGCTATATTCTTGATTCCCCTTACACAGTTTTGCACAATTTTGCACAGTAAAACTGAAAATAAAAAACCCGCAAAGCCTTGACTTTACGGAATTTCCGAGAGAGCAGGTGATGGGAATCGAACCCACGTATTCAGCTTGGAAGGCTGATGTTCTACCATTGAACCACACCTGCATGATATATGAAATTTGAATCGAGGTGACAGGATTCGAACCTGCGACCCCCTGGTCCCAAACCAGGTGCTCTAGCCAAACTGAGCCACACCTCGGTTGGACTTTCGCGCCCTCTTTTTCGTGACGCAAATATGATTATATTAATAATCAGGGCTTTTGTCAATCATTTTTTTAGATTTATTTCGGTTTTTTATCTTCGTAAAATTGCTGTTTTTTTGCAAATTCCGCCTGCATGTAATCCCTGTAGTCGTAAGCCTCCTGAGATAATACGAGAAAGGCTTCCGGACAGGATTTACGGGAAGAATAATTCGCATAAAGATTATTCATGTAATTCTCATAATTATTTAGAATTCCGGAGGTCGTATTATCGTACCATTCCAGATCGTTTGCATACTGCTCTAACATCCTGTCACGCTTTAGCCTGCGGGCAAATTTCCACGGAAATGTGGAAAGGAAAACGATCGTCGGAATAATCAGCATCGGTATGCCGTAAACCAGGAATAATCCAGGCTTTTCAAAAGGAACAAAGGACGTGGTAACAGCAACGATAAACCATATGAATGCATATATTACCAGGAACACGTTATAAAGGATATCATAAAGCAGGAAGTAGCTGAACATCAGCACATATGCAATCACTATAAAAATCGTGGAAAAGAAAAAAATACCTGCCGTCATATCAGACATGTCACTTTGAGAATCGACATCATATAAAATAAAAATCAATGACATAACGATAAAATCAATGACATAAAAAGCTATTCCGATAAAAGGCAGGGCAATCCACCATGCCTTGGAAATCTTCTTTTTGATTTTCGTCATATCATCTTCGAGTTGTTTTTTATAATTCTGAAGTTTATCATCCGCAAGTCCGTTTTTGTGATTCTCAATATACTGATGCACTTCGCCGTTTAATCCGTACTGGAGACTCTGATTATAAGCACATGCCCTGCAAATATCCTCATATTCGGCTCTTTGTTCTTCGGTTGAGAGCTGAATGGCACACTGATAGTCCGGATCCGATGAGAAATCAAACTGAATCATCCGGATTGTTTCCGGAGTACAGCTGAATCGATTCAATAAATTATTCCAGTATAATTCTGCTTCCTGATTGTATTCCATTTCCTGTAACTCTCTTTATTCCTCCGAAGATTTTACTTCATCCTCGGGCTTTGTTTCACCCGTAGTTTTGTTTTCTTCCACAGACCTTGCTTCTTCAGCCGCCTTTGCTTCTTCTGCCGCCTTTGCTTCTTCCGCTGCCTTTTTTGCTGCTTCCTCTGCCGCCTTCTTCGCCTCTTTCTTCTCCTGGAGAATGTGGAAATGTTCCATAACATCCCTTACTTCCTCCTGCGATTGGAAGAACGCATCCGCTACAAGCGGATCAAAATGTGTGCCGGCATCTTCCCTGATAATGCTCATCGCTTTCTCAAATGAGAACGGCGGCTTATAAATACGAGCAGAAACGAGTGCATCAAATACATCCGCTACCGCCATAATACGTGCCGAAAGAGGAATGTCCTCTCCTGCAAGACCGGTAGGATACCCCTTGCCGTTCCATTTTTCATGATGGAACTCTGCCAGATTCTTTGCTTCATGCAGGTAGGAGGATTCCGGAATGGTATCGATTACCTGCTGCAGTACTTCCGCACCTGCAGTGGTATGCGCCTTCATTTTCTTAAACTCTTCATCATCCAGTTTTCCCTGCTTATTCAAAATGGTATCGGAAACCGTAATTTTACCGATATCATGAAGCGGTGCAGAATGCTCTACATTATAGATAAATTCATCCGTAAGCTGGTCACGGTAATACCCGAGTTCCCGCATTTTATCCATAATAATACGTGTATATTCGGCCGTTTTTCTGACATGGTCACCGGTGTTTTCATCTCGGTTTTCCACCATATCCGCGAGCACGAGAATCAGCGCGTTCTGCATCTCGGAAATGGTCTCAGTCTTCTGATTCAGCTCATAAACATAGTTCTTATTCTTCTCCGTGGTTTCGGAGAAAGCATGATACATGGTTTCAATTTCATCGCCGGTATGAATGTCCAGCTTATTGATTCGCTCAAAGTTGGCCTCTAAGTCTTCTTCGCTCTTATACGCGAATTCGGAAGCGCTGAGCGACATGGTATTAATCGGAAGCACAACATTGTAATCCGTAATCCACAGACCGATTGCAATGATTAAGATGAAGAATCCCGCAAAAATGGAAATCAGCTTTGCCATAAAACTGAACTCGTTGGTCCGGATTAAATTCATGGAAATATCCGTTGCCGCATAGCAGGTGCATCTTCCGGCATCATTGTAAACCGGTTTATAGACTGTAATCAGCCATCCGAACGTGTCATTTGTAATAATAGGGTCAATCGTTCCACCCATCAAAAGCGTCGGAATGAGTTCCGAGAAAGATTCATCGAACGGTATGATGTCTCCGGGCGTTCCGCCCTCCACATCCGGCGTATCCAAATCAAACACAACATGACAACCGTCTTCCTTGATCTGATAGACATATAGATACTGAATATCCGGAGAACTGTTTAAAACATTGTATAACCGGCTTTCCACGGCCCTGTACTCCTCCGAGGAATCGCCTTCGGCAATGTATTCGTCTATTTTGTTTCCGTCTAAAATACTCGCCACGAGGGTTGTCGTGCCCTCCGCAAGTCTGAAATGCTCCTCAATGGTATACTGACGGTACAAAACCAGGCTGATTATTAACGCCGCCGCGCCGACCGATAGTCCTGCAAGAACAAGCAGCCAGAGCATTTTATTCCGAAGGGAATTCTTAAGCTTATTGCTCTTTCTGACGTTTTTCAGCATTTCGCCGGTGGGTGGTGTCTGCTGCCAGCCTTCGAACTGCATGATTTTTTGTATCTTTAAGGGAAGGAATAAGTACAGAATCAGAACAATGACAACCGTAATGCTTTTATCCAGAAGATCCTTTAAGCATTCTTTAAAAAAGCTTTCGCCGATGGTAATGGTTCCGGTCCATGCATCCTGGATTACCCATTTTAAAATTGTTCCGTGACCGCCGCCGACCAGACCGAGTGCAAGGATTAAAAGAATGATTCCCCACACCTTACGGAACGCACCTCTCCTTGCAAATGCGGAAGCAATCACTGCAATTAATACATTTACAACCGCATAATAAACTTCCGGGGTATCAAAAATCCCTTTAATCAGGTTAGTGACAAGTCCGACAATAATACCCGGAAGATAACCGCTCATGACGGCAATCAGTACCGTACCGACTGAATCCAGATAAATCGGCCAGTCAAAATATTTTACTAAAAAACTTCCTGCCAGATTGATTGCAATCCCGATTATACAGAGAGCAATCATCTTCACAATCTGTTTTTTTAAGGATATTTGATTCTTTGCGGAAACCTGATACAATCCGCCGTTTTTACCTGATTCCATTTCCTTATCCCCGGAATAAAATGCTGCCTTGCTATTTCTTCATGTTGAATAATGTTCCGATAATTCCACGACCTAAGGAAGCACCGACATTTCCGCCGAGTGTTTTTCCAAATGAACCACCGACGGATTTACCTAAGTTCTTTCCTGCTTCTCTTCCGATGGTTCCTGCTACGGAATTTGCTACGGACTTACCTGCATTCTTTACGGCTCTTTCCTTTGCCTCTTTCTCTTTCAGAGCAGCCTTCTCAGCAGCAAGAGCTTCTCTCTCCGCTTGCTTCTGTGCAGCAAGCGCTGCCTTCTCCGCAGCCTTCTGTTCTGCCAAAGCCTGGCGCTCTGCTTCTTTTTGAGCCTGAAGTTCCGCTCTCTCTGCTGCCTTTCTTTCCGCTGCCGCCTGACGCTCTGCTTCTTTTAATGCAGCTGCCTCATCTGCCGCACGCTGCTTTTCCAGCCTTGCAACTTCTTCCGCACGAGCTTTTTCCTCTGCATCGGAAATAGCCTTACGAGTTAAGAATTCATAGGCGGAATCCCGGTCCACGGTCTCCACATATTTAATATAAAGCTGATCTGCTTTGATTTTACTGTCTCTTGTTGCATCATCGATTGCTCCCATCTGACTCTGCGGAGGCAGGATTTTGCAACGCTCCACAACGGTCGGAACACCGCTTTCATCCAAAACGGAAACCAGCGCTTCGCCGATTCCGAGTTCGGTAAGCACCTGGAAGGTATCAAATGCGGGATTTTCCCTGAATGCCTGTGCCGCTGCCTTTGCAGCCTTCAGTTCGGAAGGCGTGTATGCACGAAGTGCATGCTGAATTTTGGTTCCGAGCTGGCTTAATACACCGTCAGGAATATCCTTGGGATTCTGTGTAATAAAGAACACGCCGACACCCTTGGAACGAATGAGTTTTACAATCTGCTCGATTTTATCAAGCAAGGATTTGCTTGCGGAATCAAAGAGCATATGTGCTTCATCAAAGAAGAATACAATACGGGGTTTCTCCATATCTCCTGCTTCCGGTAAGATTTCATAAAGTTCGGAAAGCATCCAGAGCATAAAGGAGGAATACATGGTCGGATTGTTGATTAATTTCTGGCAGTCTAAGATATTGATTTTTCCTTTGCCGGTGTAATCGCATCCGATCCAGTCACGGATATCGAGTGCAGGCTCTCCGAAGAAAAGTTCTCCGCCCTGTCCTTCGAGTGCAATGACCGCACGGATAATCGCACCTAAGCTCTGACTGGACATATTTCCGTAAGTTAAACTGTATTCTTTGGAATGCTCTCCCACGTAGGATAACATGGAACGAAGATCCTTGGTATCGATTAAGAGCAGGCCTTCGTCATCCGCAATTTTAAAAATTACGCTTAAAATATCCGACTGAACCTCGTTTAATCCGAGAATTCTGGATAAAAGAATCGGTCCCATCTCGCTGATGGTGGTACGAAGAGGAAGTCCCTTCTCCGCGTATACGTCCCAGAAAACGGTGGGAAATGCATCAAATTTAAATCCGGCTTCTTCCAGACCGAAACGATCGATACGCGCCTTCATATCCTCGGTTTCAACTCCGGGACTACAGGTTCCGCCAAGATCACCCTTTACGTCAGCTAAGAACACCGGAACTCCGATGCTGGAAAATGACTCCGCCATTACCTTTAAGGTAACGGTTTTACCGGTACCGGTTGCACCTGCAATCATACCGTGGCGGTTTGCCATTTTCGGAAGTGCATAAATTTTTTCTTCGCCTGCTTTACCAAACCAGATTTTGTTTTCGTTTAACATGAGTTACCTCCCCTTACGTATCTGCTTTACCCCTGTTTTTTTACTTTTTTATAATTGCTTTAATTCTTATTTTTATGTTTGTATTCAGTAAGTTTAAATTTCGTACAGGTTCACTTTTACATCCCCTGCCGCATCAATTTCTATCATAGCATAACTTGGTTTTCTCGAAAACTGTCTCGGATAACTTAAGCTTCCGGGATTGATCACATGAATTCCGTCAATCTTTTCATAATACGGTCTGTGGGTATGCCCGAAGATTGCGAAATCCGCGCCTCTGCTCTTCGCCTCATCCACAATTCTGTCATACCCGGATGAAACGCTGTAATAATGCCCGTGTGTAATAAAGAAACGTTTCCCGTTATAATCAAAGACCCGGTCCCTCGGTAAGGTGGAGAAAAAATCATTATTTCCCATAACCGCTGCAAACGGACAATCCACGAAATTCGCCATTTCATCTTCACTGCCCTGCGTATCCCCGGCGTGAATCACCATATCCACGGGTTTCACCTTACGGTATAAATCGAAAAATACCCTGTCCATTCCATGTGTATCGCTCACAACCAGAATTTTTATACTCATTGCTTAAATTCCTCTCTCTTGGAAAGAATTGCCCACATTCTTCGAAATGCTTTGCCGCGGTGGGAAATTAAGTTCTTCTCCTCCATCGGCAGTTCTCCGGAACTTACTTCGTATCCGTCCGGACGGAAAATCGGATCATAACCGAATCCGTTTTCGCCACGTTCTTCATATCCGATTCTTCCTTCCATGGTTTCGGTTACCACGATTTCCTCTCCGTTCGGAAATGCTGCCGCAACCGCACAGACAAAGCGCCCCGTTCTCTTTTCATCCGGCACGCCCTCCAGTCTTTTTAAAATTTCCGCATTTTTGATGGAATACGGAGTATCCTCTCCCATGTATCTTGCAGAATAGATTCCCGGTTCTTTATTTAAGTAATCCACTTCCAGACCGGAATCATCCGATAAAACGATTTCCCCGCATGCCCCGCATACGGCTTTCGCCTTTATTAATGCATTTTCTTCAAAGGTCTTTCCGTCCTCTACGATATCAATATCCACTCCCGCTTCTTTCATGGAAATGATTTCGATTTCATCGGTATTCATGATTTCTTTGATTTCATTTAATTTTCCCATATTGCCGGTAGCAATAATCAGTCTTTTCATTTCTCATTTCTCCTTGGTGGCTTCGGTCCGTTAAACTGAAGATAATAAGTCTTCATCATGCCGTTATAAATTTTCCGGTTTTTATCCGCTTTCCTTCCGATGTATTTTTCAGCATCCTCGTAAGACGTAATTAAATACATGGACCAGGAATCGAGTGCTTTATAGCGTTCTCCGATTACATGATATAATGCCGGCAGGTCTTTTTTCTCCTCAAGGCGTTCTCCGTACGGCGGATTCGTAATAAGAAATCCGTACTTTTTGGAATGGGAAAGATTCGCCACATCCCTTGTCTGGAAATGAATCAGGTGATCCACGCCCGCATCTTTGGCATTCTGCACGGCAATTTTAATCATCTCCGGATCCAGATCATACCCCTGAATATCCACATCATTCTTCGTAAGGTCTTTTTTAATCCGGTCATTTGCATCTTCAATGCACTCATACCAGTATTTCGAAGGAATAAAATGCTTCCATTTCTCCGCGGTAAATTCACGGTTCATTCCGGGCGCAATATCCGCTGCCATCAGGGCAGCTTCAATCGGAATCGTTCCGCTTCCGCAAAACGGATCCACTAAGATTCTGTCCTGTTTCCACGGTGTCAGCATAATCAGTGCAGCCGCGAGATTCTCCGCAATCGGTGCTTTGGCGGTCAGTTTCCGGTACCCTCTTTTATGTAAGGAAGTCCCCGTCGTATCAAGCCCCACCGTCACTTCGTCATTTTTGATAAATACACGAACCGGATACTCCTCCCCGTTTTCTTCAAACCACTCAATTCCGTAGTGTTCCTTTAACCGTTCCACCATGGCTTTTTTCATAATGGACTG
>CADANR010000071.1 GCA_902789265.1 uncultured Lachnospiraceae bacterium
TACCGGTTGATTCATAGGCTGACTATACTGCTGTCCCATTGGCTGATTCACCGGTTGACTCATGGGCTGAGCATACGGTTGTCCCATCGGCTGTCCCATTGACTGCGGCGCTCCCATTGGCTGTCCCATAGGCTGCGGCGCTCCCATCGGCTGTCCCATAGGCTGCGGCGCTCCCATCGGCTGTCCCATAGGCTGCGGCGCTCCCATCGGCTGTCCCATAGGCTGTGGCGCTCCCATAGGCTGTCCCATAGGTTGCGGCGCTCCCATCGGTCGGGGTGCGTTGTATTGCGGAGTAACAGGTTGCTGGCCGAACGTCTGATTTACCGGCTGTCTGTAACCGTACTGCTGATACATGGGTTGAGGCGCTCCCATCGGTTGTCCCATCGGTGCTCCCATTGGCTGTCCCATAGGTCCTGCACTTTGGTTTCTTCCTCTGTTGTTTTGTCCCGCTCTTCTTTCCTGTGCGGAACGGTTGATAATCTGCATAAATAATGCTTCCAGGCTTCCTTCCTGTCTGGTAAAGGAAAGAATCGGAATTCCGTTGGAAACCAGTGTTGAAAGAAGTGCCGCTTCATCCATTTTGTTTCCGGTAAATACAACCTTCCTGAAGAACACGGAAAGTATCATCCACTGCATGTTCTTCCACAACTACGATTAACGGACTCTGCATTGCCGCTGCTCTGTGAATCTCATCAATGGTCCCTTTTAACATCATCTGACCATGATCGATAATACCGATGGTCGTACACATTTCGGAAAGTTCCGGAAGAATGTGTGAACTGATAATAATCGTTTTTCCCATCGATGACAGGTTCTTTAGAATCTCTTTTAATTCGTATCTTGCTCTCGGATCCAAACCGCTGGCAGGCTCATCCAGAAACAGAATATCGGGATTATGAACCAGTCCTCTTGCAAGACAAAGTCTTTGTTTCATACCGCGGGACAATCCGTTTACATCGGTATCGGCCTTATGATCCAGTTTTACAAGCCTTAATAAATCCATACACAGATTATCCGCATCCGTTCCGACAAGTCCGTAAGATGCCGCAAAAAACTGCATGTACTCCATTGAGGTTAAGGAAGGATAAACCCCGAAGAAATCCGGAACATATCCGACCTTGTTACTGAGTAATTTGTGGTTAGAAAGCATTCTCTTTCCGTCTATAAATACTTCTCCGGAATCGGCGCCGAGAAGTCCCACACAAATTCTCATGGTAGTGGTTTTCCCTGCACCGTTTGCGCCGACAAAACCGAACAGTTCTCCGTCTTCCACGGTTAAATTTAAGTTTCGAAGGGCATAGAAACTGCCGTATCTTTTATTCAGATTCTTAATCTCAAGCATGTCCTTCCCTCCTACTGTTTCTTAACCTGTCTCATCTGTGAATAATCAATTTTCTGAACAACGACTTCCGTACGTTCGTTTCTGTATTTCTTGTCAAACTGAATATCCTTGCATATGGTCTCTTTCGGGAAACCGATTACATAGACTGTTTTCGGTGTACTTCCCTGAGAAGAATTATTTCCTCCGATTTCGTCTTCCGCTTCATTGATTACGTAGTGGAGGAGATTTTTCCTGTTCTGATAAGTCTTAAATCCTTCCGAAAGGCTTCCTACAAGCACACCGGACAGAATATGCTTATCACGATCGGTAAAGGCGATGGATTCATTATAGCCATAATTATGTTTTCCGTTCGTAAAATCTATCGTCTGTCCGTTCTTCCATTCCCCAACCGGATAAACAAGCACATCCACATATGTCTGGTTTGCATTCGGGGTTTCCGTAGCAAGAATAACCGCATTTTCCAAATCAACTCCCGCTTCGTTCTTTACGATAATGTTGTCCGCAACGGATCTTCCCGAAGGAGAATTGACTACATACTGAACATCAAATCCTCTCGTGGAAGGATAAATACTTTCCAGCAGGAACGGATCGGAGCTTAATGCCACATTTCCGCGGAACGTAACTTCGGTACGGTCAACACTCTTCTTAAATCCGACGCGGTAAGAATCGAAATCGATCTTATCGGACTGGTCGCCGTAGGAACTGAATTTACGAAGCAGCTGCATATCATACTCATTGGAAAATACCACTTTACAGTCTTTGTTGGAAGGTGTGGTTACTCCGACATAATTCTTTTCGATGGCAGCGGGTTTCTGCAAGTCCAGGATAGAAGCCGTATTGATTCTCGGCTTTATGATTCTGGTGGAAAAACCGATACAGAAAACCACTACCGCAACACCGATTGCCATAACCGGATACCAGTACCATAAGCGGAATGTTTTTCCTTTTTTCTTGTTTACCAGATACAATACAAGAATCGCTACCAGGTATCCGATAATCGGAACCAGATAGAAAAGGATCGGCGGCATGGGTGCTGCGGAATATGACTCCAGAAGATTATTTAAATCATAATTGCTTCCGCCCAGATTATAATTGTAATAAGAGCCCATATTGGAAACATCATCATAATGATCCACAACTTTCTGAAGCACATATTTGTCAATCAAAATACTGATAATCTCCGATGCATCCTGATATCCCGGAATCGGATTCATGGTAAAATCGATACCGTAAATTGCAATGTGTCCTTCCGCTTTTTCATAGATACGCGCAAGAATATAATCATCACCGGCAGTATTATCGCCGTATAAAATTTCCTCTAAATTTGCATCCGTTGCATCCTCGGAAAATACGAGTACATCTGCGGTTGCAACCGGATACGTATACGGAACGTAATCCGGATCCGCCGGCTGATACTGATAACCATACATAGTCTCCAGGCAGAACTCGTAATAGTCTTCCTCGTAAAAATCCGGAAGGCTTCCGTCATCCTCTAACTCATATTCATCGATTCCCATATTCGCCATGAAGTCTTCCAGGAAGTAGGCATCCACTTCATCACGGTAATTATAGAACCAATCATCGAAGAATTCCATGAAGTCCGCATCATCATAAGGACTTGGAGTATTCTGCGGTGTGGTTGTCTTGTATCCTGACGTTGCACTTCCGTAATAATTCAAACCGAAGGTTGTGGTATAGCGGTTCATCTTATCCGGATTAATATCAATCACATGTCCCCTTACCTTGGATAAAGTCTTCGATGAGTTCGAACCGGTACCGATGACAAGCATTCCGCCTCTGTTTACCCAAAGGTTTAATGCTTCAATCTGTTTGTCGGTAAGAATGTCCGTACTGAAATTACTGATGACAATCATCTCAAGCATATCAAGAGCATTTACATCCTCCGGAAAAGTATCCGCGGTAAGCTCCACCAGATTCGTTTTGAAGGTCTCCCTGTCATAGAATTCAATGTTGTCCATATAACCGAGTGCGGAATAATCATCGCTCAAAACACCGATATCAATTTTCGTGGAAGCGGTTTTATCCACATTGAAACGCTTAATCTCGTTCCATACGACTTTTCCTTTTTTGTTGACAATCCGGATATTGACTTTACCTAAATTGTCGAGAACCTTACACGCAAAAGTGACGGTCTTCTTCTCGCCTCTGGCGATGGAGAAATCCGACTCATACATAATATTGTAATTAACCTTATTCGCTGAAATCAGCTGAATTCTTCCGGAAAAATCGCCGCCGTTATTCTCAATTGTAACCATAAACGGCGCGTATCTTAAAATCTCGGCTTTATTATCAAACCCTACTTTTAATTCCGCAGTAAAATCGCCCTGACCCGATGCGTATACGGGAAGTACCGGCAATATGGCAAATGCCAGTAAAAATACTGCAAGAATCAGGGTTATGTGTTTCTTAAGCTGTTTCATATATTTTTCCTCTTTTACTCCATTTTCTCCAAAAGAATCATTTCATAATCGTCGAATTCCACCCGGTAAATCGCTCCGGTTTCGGCTTCCAAATCAGAATCATCGGAAATTTGAATTCTGAACATTTCAATTCTTAAATCTTCATCGGGTTCCGTGAAATCCGTAAGCTCGTTTGAAAGTTCGCAATCGCAATAAATGATGTCTCCTATTTGGGTAATATTACCGATCCGGGCATAGATGTTTTGCTCTTTCTGTGAAGCCCCCTGCTGCATGTAGGTTTTTGACTGTACGGCTCCGCTTTCCTGCTGAGCTTCCGGATAAGCGAAATCCGCATCCTCTTCCGTTTCTGCCGAAACCTCGCCGGCAGCGGCTTCTTTTTTAAAGCTCTGATCATCGGTCCCGAAATCAAAATCCAGTGTCCTTCCGCCCTTTTCTCTGGTTTCCGTGGCAAAATTCACACCGCCGGTTAAGTTGTCAACACCGTTATAATACTCCATTCCCTCAGCCGTTTCCGCCATGGCACCCGGCTCTTCCATCGCTTCGTAAGAATCATAGGCTGCTGCCATCGGCATTGCGGTTTCATTCTTAGCCGCCTTCTTTCCGAGATTTGAAAGAAGAATTGCGGGAAGTGCAACGATCAGTACAAGTGCTGCCACGGTAATTGCTCCCGCCCATGGAAGGATTTTGAAAATTACCGGCTTTTTCTTTTTCGTGCTCTCCGGTTGAACGCCTGTATTTCCTGTTTCATCCGTATTTCCGCCTTCAGCATTCTCCGTATTGGATGCGACGGTTTCCTCTGCCATATCGGACTTCACCACATTCTTCTCCGGAAGAGAAGCTTCGATTCTGTCCCATAAATCCGGAACTTCGGATGCTATCATTCTTTTGTATTCTTCGTCAAGATGCTTACTCATAACCATACCTCCTGAGCTTTTCCAAGGCGTTCTTGTAACGCCAGGTTACGGTTCCGAGAGGTTCCGATAAGGCATCCGCAATTTCCTGAAATGTCATATCCGAAAGAATCTTCATGGATACAACCATTCTCTCCGATTCCTTAAGTTTTAAAAGAGCTTCCTTAAGTCCCACATCGGAAATTACTTCTTCTTCCACTGCCGACTTCGGATCTGCCTCCTCCGGCATTTCCTCCGCCAGGATTTCTCTTTTGTTCTTTCTAAGGAAATCCAATGCCATATTTCTCGCCACCGTAGCAAGATAAGCCTTGTGGCCTTTTTCCTGCGGTACGTAAGTATCCGCAATGCCCCAAAGCTTGACGAAAAACTCCTGGGTTAAGTCCTCCGCGTTCTCCTTGGAAGTAACAACACCGTATATAATTGTGTAAATGTAGGAAATATAGGCGAGATAGATTTCTTTCAATCCATCCTTATCTCCGGCCTTAATTCTTTCCATACACCCGTTGAATTCTTCCTGTGTCACGGATGTCCTTTCCGAGTCTTTCATAGAAGATACGTATGAAAGCATCTTATTTATGGGTTATTTTAAATTATTTTCTTTTTATTTCCGGCACTTCTTAAGAAGTTCTTTCATCTCCGGAATCTCAAATGTGTAATCGGTATTGCAGAATCCGCAGTTCAATGTAACCGCTTTTCCTTCTTCAATCAGCGAAGTCAGTTCCTTAGTTCCGATACTGATTAACGCTTTTTCCACTCTTTCCTTGCTGCAATTACAGCGAAATACGGTCGGAACGGTATCGGTAATCTGCACGTCCATATCCCTGCAGATTGCATGAATCAGATCTTCCGGAGTATGTCCTTCTTCGTAAAAAGCGGTAACACTTTTGATTTCTTTTAAGTTTTCTTCCAGTTTGTCAATTACCGCATCTTCGGCAAATGGAAGAAGCTGGACTAAAAATCCGCCTGCGGTTTTTACGGTGAAATCCCGGTCAACCAGTACCCCGAGTCCTACGCTCGACGGAACCTGTTCGGAGTTTGCGAAATAATATGTAATGTCTTCCGCGATTTCTCCGCTGATTAACGGCGTTTGTCCGACATACGGCTCTTTTAATCCCATATCGCGGATAACATCCAGGCGCCCCGCTCCCACGGCTTTTGCCACATCCAGTTTTCCTCTGGCATTTAACGGCAGATCCACATTCGGATTTCCGACATATCCTTTTACCTCTGCTTTGGAATTCGCCGTAACGGTAATGCCGCCAAGCGGTCCGTCGCCGGTAATTTTAAGTGTAAGTAAATCATCTTCGCCTTTTAATGTTTCACTCATCATAACAACAGCAGTCATCAGTCTGCCGAGTGCCGCCGTTGCAACGGGCGATGTGGAATGCCTCTTTCTTCCTTCTTCCACCAAATCTTTTGTATATGCCGCAAAAATGCGGATCTGCGCATTCGCTGCAGTTGCTCTTACAATCCGGTCCATTTTATTTTCCGTGCTCTCTTGCAATTACATATATTCGTTCGCTCTTCGGTGTTACACCCGCTTTAGTATCCGCATCCAAAATATCTATAAGATCCATGCCGGACTGACGGACTGCTTTTTTGATTTCTCCGAGTGTAAAAGCTCTCTGGATATGAATTTCCGTGCTTTTCCGATAAGCGTCACCCTCCCTGAAAAAGAAGGTCATGTCGTATTCGTTGAGTCTGGCTTCTTTATCGTACATGTTTTCCCAAACGTAATATACCGAATCCAGATCTTCTGCCAATGTATTTTCACCCATCACATCCCGGAAGAAATGTATGGTTTTTAAGTCAAAAATAAAGATTCCGCCGGGGTCTAAATAATTATTGGCAAGTTTTAAAACCGTGAGCAGGTCCCCGTTCTCCGTCAGATAGTTCATACTGTCGCAAACACTGACAATAGCGCGAACCGTTCCGTAAAGTTCAAACTCCCTCATGTCCTGATTCAGATAAAGAATTCCTTCCGAATCACATTCGGTCGCGCGAAGAAGCATTTCCGCGGATACATCCACACCGATCATGTCATATCCTGCGTTTTTCAGTCTCCTTGTCATTTCCCCGGTGCCGCATCCGAGATCCAGAACAAGTCCGTCCCGGATTCCGTATTTTTTTAATGTCTTAAGAATGAATTTCTCCCATTTGTCATACGGAATATCCTGCATAATCAGGGAATATGCTTTTGCAAAATCGGTATATGCATCCATCGAAAAACCTCGTGCAAAGGGAATTCCTGGTCAAAAAAGTAAAAAAGGAACACGTACGCAGCAAAACTGCGTAAAGTGCTCCAATTGATACAAAACTAAAAGAAGGAAAATACTCCCGGCAATGCATAGGCCAGAATCGACATAATCGTGATTGCCATAACCAGTCCTATGAGTTCCGCCACAACCGCTTTTTTGATATCCATCTCAAGAAGTGCGGCGATTAACGATCCCATCCATGCCCCCGTACCGGGTAAGGGAATTCCGACAAAAAAGATTAAGGCAACGAATTCGCCGTTCTTAAATTTGTCGCTTTTTTTCATGGCCTTTTTTTCAAAAAACTCGGCGATCTTGCCAAGGCCTTTAAATTTCTTCATCCATTTGAAAATCTGTTTGATAAATAAAAGGATGAAGGGAATCGGAATAATGTTTCCGATTACACAGAAGAGTACTGCTTTCCAGTAATCCACCTCCAAAAGTTTCGCCACAATCATCCCGCCACGAAGCTCAAGCAAAGGCACCATGGAAATCAGCATTACTGCCAATTCGCCGGGTATCTTTCCCTGCGTCACGGTGGCAAACCATTCCGCTACTGCATGCATTTCATTTCCTCACTTTTTTTATAACCGGGTTTCCCCCGTTATCCTTTGTATTCCCTTTTCGCACAAAGTACATTATAACATAACTACCTATATAAAAGCAAATGCGGGATTTTTTTAAAAAAACCCGCATTTTCAGGCATTCTGACGCATTTTTTTGTTCTTCGTACGAATGAAATATATTTATTCTTTTTTCGGTTAAAATACAATTACAAAAATGTTCTCAAAACCCTTACCATTTCCTGCATTTCTTCATCGGTACCGATGGAGATACGCAGGTAATTATCAATTCGGGGTTTCTTAAAATGTCTGACGATAATTCCCTGTTCCCGGAGTTTGTTCATAATTTCTTCGGCTTTTCTTTCGGGGTGAGAAGCAAAAAGGAAATTCGTTTTGCTCTCCGTCATGATAAATCCCAGTTTTTTTAACTCATCTTTCGTCCACTCTCTTGTTTTGATTACGGCACTTACCTTTTCCCTAAAGTATTCGTCATCCTTTAAGGACGCGCTTCCCAAAACTAAAGAAGGAGTATTCATCGTATAGGAATTAACGGAAAATTTCACGTCTTTTAAATACCTGATAATTTTCTTACTTCCGAACGCCATTCCGATTCGGAGGCCGGCAAGCGATCTGGATTTGGAGAATGTCTGCGTAACCAGGAGATTCTCGTATTTGTCAATCAGGGAAATACAACTCTCCCCGCCAAAATCCACATAGGCCTCATCCACAATCACAACCACATCCCGATGCCTGGTAATAAACTGTTCCATCCATTCTTTGGACTTCGCGATTCCGGTCGGCGCATTCGGATTGGCAATTACAATTCCGCCGTTCGGAATGTCATAATCTTCTCCGTTTATCTCAAAGTTTTCATTAAGCGGAACGGTTTTATAGGGAATACCGTAAACTTCGGCCCAGACATCATAAAACGAATATGTGATATCCGGAAACAATACCGGTTTTTCACCTTTGAAAAATGCCAGAAATGCCATGGAAAGCACGTCATCCGAACCGACACCGGTAAAGAGCTGTTCTCTCGGAAGATTATAGTATTCGCTCAATGCTTCTTCCAGAGCATCGCAGGCAGGAGCCGGATATTTTCGTAAATTGTCATATCCTTCCTTCAGTTCCTCCAGTGCTTTCAGCACTCCGGGTGCGGGCGGATAAGGATTTTCATTGGTATTCAGTTTAATAATCTTGTCTATTTTCGGCTGTTCCCCGGGAACATAGGGGATTACTCTTCTTACGTTATCTTCCCAACTCATCAAGGTTTCCTCCGTTTCATAATACACCCCACATTTTATCTGTCTTGCCGATTTCTGTCAATGAATGCAACGGCTTCCCGCTTTCAAATCACATTACGAAAAACTCTTTCTTAAGGGAGATGTACGGATATGATCTTTTCCACATTCTGCGAAACGGTTGTATTTCCCATGCTGATTACGAACGGTCTGTAGCGGTGAAGGGCAACGAATACACCGGGCATACGGATTCTTAAATTCTTACTTTCCGAATTCATCAATGCACTTCTGTTGATTTTCATCGTATACATTTCGCCTTTCCGGTGAATCAGGTTTCTTGCAAGAAAATGTTCTTTTCCTTTCCCGTCGAGCCAGAACACTCCGGCACTTCTTGTCAGAAAAAATATCCCGAAAAAAGTTCCCGTAAAGCCGGTTAAAGTGGATGACGTAATTCCGAGAATCCGGTACTCTTTCGGAATTTTCATAAACAGAAATCGAAGTTCTTTTAATATAATTCCTGCTTTTGTATTTTCCCATGCCTTTGGTTCTTCTTTTTGAACTACAATTGTAGTTTCATTTCTCTTATCTTCCGGAAGAATTCCTGAAAATTCATCCTGCACATCCTGAATATTCAGTTCTTCCGTTTCCGGTTCGTTCTGTCCGTTTTCTCCCGTTTCCGTGTCTTCCGGATTTCTTTCTTCGTTACTCTTTGCCTCTTGTTTTCCTTTTTCTTTCTTTCCCTTTTCGTCTTTTTTATCTTCTTTTACGGAGCTTTTCCGTTTCCCTGCTTCTTCCTCCTTCGAAACCAACGTATCTCCCGTTCCGGTATCGACCCCTGTATCATTTTCTTTTATGTCATCTCTGTTTATTTCTGTTTCACTGTTTTGTTCACTGTTTTGTTCACTGTTTTTCTCACTGTTTTTTTCGTTCTCTTTCTCACTCTCTTTCTCCCTGTCCTCCTTTTTCTCCGACCCGCTTTCTTTCTCTTTCTTCTCCTCTTCCTGCTTCTTTTCCTTTAAAACCGCTTCCGCGGATTTGACAGTCACATTTCCTGCAGCATCCCGAACCATAACCTCTACCGTACAGGATTTTGAAACGGAAATACTGTTTTTGCTTTCCCATGTTTTCCCACCGTCAAAGGAATACGGAGCATCACCAAGCCCCAGCCCTTCATCACTTGCAACTGCGGTAATCGTACAATCCCCTTCTTTCCATTTTTCAGGATTTAAACTTAATGTAAGATTGGGAGGTGATGTATCAATATTGTTAATCTCAATTTCTTCAACGCTTACATTCCCGAGACTGTCCGAAACCGCAATCTGATAAGTTCCGTTCTTTGCTATTTCAAAAGTATTTCCCTCCTGAAATTCCGTCCCGTCGATACAATATGGTTTTTCCGCAAGCCCAGCCATCTTATCTTTTGCGGTAACGGTGATTGTGACGGGTTTATTGACAGGACCGGTTTGGTCTTTTCTGATTTTTGTGATAACAGGTCCATCCGTGTCGATATTATTAATCTTTATTTCCTTACTGACATGATAAGTATTTCCATCCTCGGCGTATGTGGAAAGAAGCGTATAAATCCCGTTCTTTTCCACAGAGATGCTGCTGCCGGGAGTAATCTTCTGCTCCGAATCCTCCCACTGAAACTCCGGCCCCGGAAGGTTTCCTGTATAATCCGCTTTTATGGTTATCGTCTTTGCCGGAAGAGTATCGGATATTTCAATTCCGATGGTACCGACGGAATCTGTTTCCTTAAGACCGCATATGCGTGCTCTTTCCGGATGTTCATGCTCGGTATTGAAATCTATCTCCCGATAGGTCGGACAGCCGGCCGGATCATCCCCGAACATACTGTGATAACAGGCCCATCCTTCCCGTTCAATATGATAACCACAACTGCATTCGGCAATAAACCGGTAATCATGAACAGTACTTCCGCAAACCGGGCAGGAAGATTCCGAAACAGTTTCAAGCGGAATCTCCAAAACTCTCCCTTCCGCATTTACCCGGCTTACGCCCAAAATCACAAATAAAAATGTCGCAGCAATTCCTGCTGCCGAAATCATTATTTTTCTTTTCAATTGAATCGTCTCCTCTCTTTAGTTATTAATTCGCCGAAAAAACTTTCGAACGGCTTTTAATGTTTTTTGTTGAAATAATTTTCGAATTGATTGAAATAAATTGACTTGTCTTTTGAAAAATTAATTGAATTTAGAATGATTAATTAAATACTTGATTTTATAATTGATTTGCAGATTATCCCTGTGTTCAATTTTATAGCATAAACCGTCAGGCAAAAAAATACCTTTTTTCGAATTTACAAATCTTTGTCAAAAACTACCAAAAGAAAAAGGCGGAGAATGTATTAAAACATTCTTCGCCTTATAATTACTGCATTTCTTATGTAGAAGATTCAACTACGTCTGTAGTTTTATTCTCCTCCGTCAGCGGTTTCCGAATTTTCCTTCGGTGCGGGCAACGCTTCCGTATCCGCCGGTTTCTTTATCTTTTCCACGGTACGGATTTCTACAATCGGTCCGCCTTTTCCTTCAATGAAATCTCCGGTAATTGTCACGCGTCCGATATTTTCATCCTTCGGAATTTCATACATGATATCCAGCATGAATTCTTCGATAATTGCACGAAGTGCTCTGGCACCGGTGTCTCTTTTCTGCGCTTTCTTCGCTATGGCACGGAGTGCATCATCATCAAAGAGAAGCTCCACCTCATCGAGTTCAAGGAGTTTCTGATACTGTTTCAGAATTGCATTCTTCGGCTCTTTTAAGATTTCCACAAGCATGTCTTCCGATAATTCTTCCATCGGACAAAGCACCGGAAGTCTTCCGACGAATTCCGGAATCATACCGAATTTCTTT
>CADANR010000072.1 GCA_902789265.1 uncultured Lachnospiraceae bacterium
ATTCATTTCTTCCGGTTTCGTTTCTTCTGTATTACCCATTTTTACCCCCAATTACTTTTATATTTTTAAACCCAAATTAGCGGTTTTCTGTTATTTCCCGTTAAATAGCATCCGTCTTCACATCCATGGTCTTTGCAAGCACCATACCATCTTTTAAGCGAAGTGAAAATTCCGAATCCTTTGCAAATTGTCCTACAGACGTAAGACGTTTTCCTTGTTGGTCGGAAACATATCCCAGGCCTCCCTGGAGCCTGTCTAAAACCGAAACTCTTTTCAACCGCTCAATATAGAGTGCCAACGCATTCTTCCGGTTTGTAAGGATTCCGTCCATGGAAGATGTAAACCGTTCCTCGAATCTTGCACATTCCATCTTCTTTTCGTTGATTCTTGCCTTCGGAGAAGATGCTTTCATCCGGTGTGAATACTGCGAAATCTCCATTCTCTTTACCTTCAGAATATGTTTCATCCGGTCGTCCAACCGATTATACTTTTCCAGTTTCAGTTTTCTTTCCCGGATTACACGATTCATCTGGAATTCCAGTTTATTCTGATATTCCGCGATTTCACTTAGAATCGGTCTGATTTCCGGTACTGCAAGCTCCGCCGCTGCAGAAGGTGTTGCGGCACGTAAATCCGCTGTAAAATCCGCAATCGTATAATCCGTTTCATGTCCCACTGCGGAGATAACCGGAACCGGGCAGTTATAAATTGCCTGTGCGACAATCTCTTCGTTAAACGCCCACAAATCTTCCATGGAACCGCCGCCGCGTCCGACAATAATGACATCCACTCCCACTTGGGAAAGAGCCATAATTCCTTTTGCAATGCTCTCTTTTGCGCCGTCGCCCTGCACCAGTGCAGGATACAGAATCAGTTCCACATACGGATTTCTTCTTTTCGAAACCGTAATGATATCATGCACCGCGGCGCCTGTCGGTGCGGTTACGATACCGATTCTGCTTGCGTCCTTCGGAATCGGCTGCTTGATGCTTTCGTCAAACAGGCCTTCGTTTTTCAGGCGATTTTTTAACTCCTCAAAACGCTTAGCCAGATCACCCTTCTCGCCTCTTTCCGCAAATCGTACATAAAGCTGATATTTGCCGTCACGCAGGTAACACTCCACACTGCCGCGAAGTCTTACTTCCATATCGTTTTCAAGGCGGAAAGAAAGGTTCTTTGCGTTCGATGCAAACATCACGCAGGAAAGCTGGGATGCGGCATCTTTTAAGGTAAAATAAATATGTCCCGAAGAATGATATTTACAATTACTGATTTGACCGCGCACACAGATATCATGCAGCAGATAATCATCCCGGAACATACTTACAATATACTTATTCACTTGTTCAACAGAATATTCGGTCATTCTTTCTTCTTCGAAGAACCCTTTACGATGACATTCCCCTTATTCTTTCCCTTCCAGGGTTTGTCTTTTTCCTGTCTTTCGGAAGCTTCCTTATGCCGCTCCTTATTCGTTGCGCATTTGCCCAAAACTCCGTTTATGAAAATATAGGATTCGTCCGTGCCGTATTTCTTGGCAAGTTCGACTGCTTCGTTGATTGCCACGGATTCCGGAATGTCCTCATCCAAAGCCATCTCGTAGTATCCGAGACGAAGGATTGCCAGTTCCACTTTTCCCATACGGTTTGTGGACCAGTCTGTGGAAATTCCGTTAATCACCTTATCGATTTCATCAATCTGCCCGGTGATCTTCTCAAATTTCTTCTCCACATAATCCTTTTCTTCATCCGTCAGCGCTTCTTTTTCGCGAAACTGTTCCATCAGAAAAGGGTATTCTTCCCTGTCATTAAATTCAATTTGAAAAAGCAGAATAAAAATCTGCTCCCTGCATATTTTTCTTCTCATTTGTTTTTACGCTTTATTTATTTCCGGGAAGAACCACGCTGGCAATATGGATATTTACATCCTCAACCTCAAGACCCATCATGGTTTCAATGGACTCTTTTACCTTTTCCTGCACCTTACGGCTGGTCTCCGGAACATTGTATCCGTAGTCAATACCGAGTGCCATATCCACGTAAACTTTCTTTCCCTTAATCTCTACCTTTACTCCTTTAGGGGCTTTGCGCATTCCCATGCGATTGATGATTTCCGCAGTCATATTCTCTGCCACGGAGATAACTCCGTCCACCTCAGCAGCTGCAAGTGCTGCAATGCAGGGTACCACATCATCCGCTACTTTTACGGAACCGATTTTCTCATTTACTTTGTTAGACATAAGTTTCTGCCTCCCCTTTCATTAAAAATCTTATATATTATAACATAGATAAACCCTTTTTGCATAGATTTTTATGCATTCCATGCATAAATCTTTGCATAAAAATTCCATCATAAAACTGCCCCGGAAAACTACTCGTGTTTTAAGATAAACGTCAGTGTATGCATATCCGGATTTTCCCCGTAGGACATGGTTTCCGTGCCCTCCGGAAGGTACTCGAAAATGTGCTGTTCTTCCAGGAGATAAAATTTCATTTCCTGGAAAACCGAATCATTCGCACATTTTACCGTTACATGATCCGCTTCGCTTTCGAATGCATTTTTAAATACCCAGGAAAGCGCATTCGTATTGATGAAATCAAAATACAGGTTTTCACGGACATAATAATTATCCGCAATCTCCACACACTGCGGAACCGGAACCGCATTGTCGATGGTATGCGTATGCTCCAGCTCGTCCGTTGTGATATTTAAGAAATCATAGTTGATTCCGGCTAAAACCTTTACCACGGAATTTCCGTTCGTGTAGGAAGAATCCCCCCAGGTCACGTCGGTATAATAATAAGCACCGTCAATCTGAATCATGTTCCAGGCATGTGCTTCGCCGCTTGCAGCAATGCCTTCCACGATTGTCGATTTTACCCCGACTTCACTTAAAAGATACTGCATGGATTTCGCATAGCCTAAGCAGACGGACTTATGGTATGCCATAACGGAGCAGATATTCTGGTTGTATTCGCTCTCTAAATCATAATCGGTATTGTCAATCAGATATTCGTAAGTATATTTTACTTTCTGGTAATCCGATGCATCTGCCTTCATGCCGGCTTTATACTCTTTGACATACTCATCAATCTTCTTTTTGAACGCCGTCTCTTCCTGCTCCGACATAATGTATTTGGCAGTATAAACGAGCTTTACGGGGATTTTATTGGCCGAATGAAGAACGCAGGTATAACCGTTAATCGTATAAATCTCCGGATGGTCGTTCAGTACGCACCGGTAAGCAAAATCCAGCTCCTCGGGTTCTCTCGTGCAAAGCGGCACTTCCTCGGCACGCACAACGGTTGCAATCAGGATTTCCGCATAGAGCTGATGCAGGCTTTCGTCCATGGTTTCGTAATAATATTTATTACGGTTTGCTTCACAGACCTGAACGATGTTTTCCTTGGTAAGACCGTATTTTTCACGCGTGCGGAGATCTTTTTCGGTAAGGACGGAAGCATGGAAAAACTGGGTATCGGACCCTTCCGAAACCGTATTCTCGCCGCTGGCATCATCTTCCACATACGTGGTATCAATGTCTGCCAAAAATGCGCTTGCGGGGTCCTCTCCTTTTAAAGCCTTACGCTGTTCGTTAATCGTCTCCTTATCCACCGTAAAGGAATTTTTGATGGATTCAAACGAGAACACCCCGTCCTCTATTCCGTTTTTACTTTCCAGAATATTTGTCGTGACCACAATTCCGATCATGGAAATGACAAATACCGCCACAATGGCAATTATGTACTTTTTCAAGTAAATATTTCCTCCGTGTATACGCCGCAGAATGCAGTGAATACATTTTCTGTAATTACTCTCTGCCGAATTCCGAGAGCTTCAGTCCTTCGTTTCGGTCTAATGTCATGCCGACACTCCACGGATTGATGAAGAGTAATAAGGGATTCCCCTTCATATCCTTCACCTTCTTCATATCGGAAGTTCCGACGAGTTTTGCAACATCCACTTCGTCCTTATTCTCAATCCAGCGGATATGTTCATACGGCAAGGTTTCCATTTTGATTTCAACATTGTATTCGTTCTCGAGTCTGTACTTTAAAACTTCAAACTGAAGCACACCGACTACGCCGACGATAATCTCTTCCATACCGGTGTTGAATTCCTGAAATACCTGAATTGCACCTTCCTGTGCAATCTGCGTAATGCCCTTCATAAACTGCTTACGCTTCATCGTATCCATCTGACGTACCCTGGCAAAATGTTCGGGTGCGAAGGTCGGAATTCCTTCAAACATGAATTTATTCTTCGGTGCACAAAGGGTATCTCCGATGGAGAAAATTCCCGGGTCGAATACACCGATGATATCGCCCGCATATGCTTCGCTTAAGATTTTACGGTCATCCGCCATTATCTGCTGCGGCTGGGATAAGCGCATCACCTTGTCCCCCTGGACATGGCGCACTTCTCTGGTTGCATCGAATTTACCGGAACAGATTCGCATGAATGCCACACGGTCCCTGTGTGCCTTATTCATATTCGCCTGAATCTTAAATACGAATGCGGAAAAATCATCATCCGTAGGTTCTATCATGCCAATGTCCGCTTTCCTGGGCAACGGTGTGGTAGCCATTTTTAAGAAATTCTGTAAGAAAATCTCCACACCGAAATTCGTAAGTGCCGAACCGAAGAACACAGGTGTAAGCTTTCCTGCTCTTACCTGCTCCAAATCAAATTCCGCACCGGCGCCGTCCAACAGTTCCAATTCTCCGGTTAATGTATCGTATGCATTCTCACCGATTGCACCTACAAGTGTAGTTTGATCATCCAGTGATATTCTCTCGGCATGACCTTCTTTCGTTCCCTTTTCGGTATCGGAATAAAGAATGACTTCCCTGGATTCCCTTTCGTATACACCGCGGAATGACTTACCGCTGCCAAGCGGCCAATTCATCGGAACGGTTTCAATACCGAGTTCCTTTTCGATTTCATCCAGTAATTCAAAAGTATCATTTGCATCACGGTCGAGTTTGTTGATGAAGGTAAAAATCGGAATTCCTCTCATTCCGCAGACCTTGAATAATTTTCTGGTCTGTGCCTCGACACCCTTCGATGCATCGATTACCATGACCGCGGAATCCGCTGCCATCAAGGTTCTGTAGGTATCCTCCGAGAAATCCTGGTGTCCCGGGGTATCCAGAATATTGATACAATACCCGTCATATTCAAACTGCAGTACGGAAGATGTAACCGAAATACCTCTCTCCTTCTCGATTTCCATCCAGTCGGAAACCGCATGACGCGCAGTGGCTTTTCCTTTTACCGATCCCGCCAAATTGATTGCCCCGCCGTAGAGTAAGAATTTCTCTGTTAATGTCGTCTTACCTGCATCGGGGTGGGATATGATTGCAAAGGTTCTTCTTCTCTCTATTTCTTTATCAAAACTGCCCAATTTATTTCCTCTTTCCATGGAGTTACATACATGCAAAACCATATATTTCTTTATTCTTTCATTTCAAAATAATCCAAATTAGTATTATACCAAAATACTCATAAAAAAGCAAAGCAGGGCAACTTTGCCCTGCTCTCGCCTGAATGCTAATGCAATTCTTCCGGAACCACATTTTTCTCAAATACAATTACCTTCTTCTGCTGGATTTCCCTTATGTTTTCCGGTGTGGTATGCATGATTTCCGCAATCTCTTCCACACTGACATCCGGCCGGAATTTTCTCCTGTCCTTTCTTCCGAAACGAATTCTGTTATACTCCTTCCAGAAAATCATCAACACAATTTCCACCAGTAAAATAATAATCGCAATCATTGCAAGATGCCTTGATTCCAGCACCATGGCTTCATTATAGATAAAGAATGCAAACGGTGTTTTCCCGACGGAAATACTGAATGCACCGTAAATAATATAAAAAATATAAATCAGGATAAATGCCCATGCAAACACGGTAATGAAGATTTCAATGATTTTTTTCCACCAGCGCTGGCGGTTCTTTATGATATCTTCCTTCTTTTTTTCCTCGGGTCTGTAATACTGTCCGTTTAAGTGTGCATCCTCTCCGTTTTTTTCGCGCGTTGTCTGAAGGGAAGCAAGCCCGGTGTATGCCTTGACTTCTTCCTCTTCTTCAAGGTCGGGGGCAAAGAAGGCAAATTCATTTTCTTCCCTGTCATGCGAAGCGGTATCGTAGGTTTCATCATCTTCTTCGACGATATCCTCTTTGTTCTTTTTCCCGGAAGATGTTCCGATTCCGCGATCCGGGCTGCTCCATGTGGCAAGTTTTTTCTTTCTAAGCACACTGTATACGGTTTTTGGAAAAGCGGATAAGGATACCACGCCGTTGATAATCCAGTAAACAACCGGATACCAGGCGGCGGAAACCATGTATTTAAAGATTGTTTTATCGTACCTTCTTTCCAGATTCAGGGCCACGATAAACTGCGTCATACAGACAACCGATAAAAACTGTGATTTCCAAAGATAAGGAATATAGGAATCGGAATTATAGAATAAATAAAAGATTTCGGTCATGGTAAGTAAGAGCCAGCAAAGCACCCAGATCAGGCTTAAAAGCTGCTCCGTAAAGACCGGGTAAAGTCTTCTTCTCTTCCAGCTTGTGAAAATATTGAAATGCCTGAACATGACTTCCTGACCGCCCTGCGCCCAGCGTTTTCTCTGCTTATAAAGGCCTTTTAAGGTTTCGGGAACAAGCATCCAGCAAAGTGCATTCGGCTCATATCTGACATCCCAGAAATTCCGTTCCAGTTTCCAGGTAACACCGATGTCCTCGGTAATTAAATCACGGTCCCATAAACCGCATTCCAGTAATGCTCGTTTCCGGTATGCCACGACAACGCCGGAGACCGTCATAACTTTTCCCCAGATTCGCTGGGTTCTTTTAATCATCGAAATAATGCTTGCATATTCGCAAAGCTGGATACTGGCAAGAAGACTGCTTCTGTTGCGCACTCTGGGATTTCCCGTTACGGCGCCGACTCTCTCTCCGTTTCTCGGATTTAAGAAATGCGCCATCATGTAACGGATACAGTTTTTATCCAGATAGGAATCGCCGTCCACACAGATTAAATACTCGCTGTTGGCAGCCATAAAGCCTAAGTCAAGAGCATTTGCCTTGCCGCAATTTTCCTTTAAATCAACGACTCTGACCTTGCCGTATTTCCGTGCCAGAGAATGCTCAATCTTTGCGGTATCGTCCTTACTTCCGTCATTGATTAAAATGATTTCATAACAGGGATAATCGAGCTTATTCAGCCGCTCTACCGTTTCTGCAATCTGCGCGGATTCATTGTAGGTCGGCACCAGGATGGAAACCATCGGAGTATCCGGCAGGGGAAGGGGATCTTTACGCTCGATTCTGAAATAATAGATAATACTTCCGACAATCCAAAGAAGACCCATTGCAACGGGATACCAGAACACAATGAGCTCAAAGATTTTCATATGCGATGCTACAAATTCGAATACGTGTACCATTCACTCCCCTTTTACAAAAGTGATAGAAGTCCTGCGCATAAGAAAACTACACTATCAAAGATAGTGCAGTTTAAGTGTAGCATTATGAATTTTTCAAAACAATTTGATTACCCGATATCGAAAGAATCGGTTATGAGGAAAAAACGCCGAACACAATTTTCGGCATATTTACTAATTTTTTACTGTCTCAATTTACAATTTGAGCATTTCAATTGCAGTGCCATCCAGCGTATTCTCAATTCCTAAGTATTTCAGTACGGTTGCGCCCATATCGGCAAAGGTATTTCTGGTTCCGTAACTGCCCGGAATGACATTTTTTCCGTAAACCACGAAAGGCACATACTCTCTCGAATGGTCGGTACTTTGCTTAAATCCGGGATCGCAGCCGTGATCGGCCGTAATCATGAATACGTCATCTTCACGAAGTTTTGATAAGAATCCGGGAAGTCTGGAATCGAATTCCGCCAGGGCTTTGGCATATCCGTCCACATCATTCCTGTGACCGTAAAGCATATCAAAATCGACTAAATTCACAAAACATAAGCCCTCGAAATCCCGGTCCATCCAGGCTTCGAGTTTGTTCATTCCGTCGGTATTTCCGGAAGTAAATACATAATCGGTCATACCACGGTGTGCGAAGATATCATAGATTTTTCCGACGGATAAGGTTTCCATTCCGTGCGCTTTAATCACATCCAGAATCGTATCCCCGGTCGGCTCTAAAGAAAAATCATGACGGTTGGTGGTTCTTGTGTAATTGCCTGTGCTTCCGACAAACGGTCTTGCAATGACACGTCCTACAGCATGTTCTCCTGTCAGGATTTCCCTTGCCGTACGGCAGGCATCATATAACTCCTCAAGCGGCACAATTTCCTCATGTGCGGCAATCTGGAACACGCTGTCCGCGGAGGTATAAACAATCCAGTTGCCGGTCTTTACATGCTCATCCCCGTAATCGTTAATAACAACCGTACCGGAATAGGGTTTGTTACAGAGCACTCCTCTTCCGGTTCGTTTGGAAAACTCCTCGAGAATTTCTTCGGGAAAACCTTCCGGATAGGTCGGGAACGGTTTCGGCGAAATGATTCCTCCGATTTCCCAATGTCCGATGGTAGTGTCCTTCCCCATGGATGCTTCCCGCATCCTTGCAAATGCACCGGTGGGATCAGCTTCCTTCTCTCCGACTTCAACACCGTCGATATTGAAAAAGCCGAGCTTCTTCATATTGTCAAATTTAAAATACGGGCTTTGGAAACAGCTCCTTAAGGTATTCGTTCCGACATCCCCAAATAAGTCGGCATCCGGCTCTTCGCCGATTCCAAAACTGTCCAGTACTACAAGAAATACTCTCTTCATAAACTCTCCTTTGTATGTCACCCCCCGTGGCGACATTTTTAAGTTACGAAATATTCGTAACCAGTCCTACAGATACATAATTATCCAGTATTGCGCCGAGATCCGTCCCGTCATCCGCATTCCAGTTGCGTTCCCCTTCTACCATAAAGGAACTTCTGTCTTCGGTAAGAACGGTCTCTTTATATTTGTCCGCATAAAAAACTCCCATATAAACCTTGCGGTCCCAGAGAATCCCCCTGCAGTTCTTTAATTCGCATTCCGGAAAATTGACATTCCAAATCTGGTTCGGTCCGTGCGGCTTTACAAGTAATGTTTCAATGATTTCTTCCAGATACCGGTTTGTCACATCCGTTGCTCCGTCTATACCCTCGGAAAAAGCGAAACTCTGCAATCCCTGGAAGGAAGCTTCAAAGGCCGCTCCCGCCGTTGCGGAATACTGGATATCGGAAGCCAGATTATATCCGAAATTAATTCCGGAGAAAACCACATCCGGTCCTCCCGGTATGATATTCAATACACCGATTCTGACACAGTCGGCAGGCATTCCGTTGCATGCATAGGCAGTAACACCTTCCACCGGAAAATCCACCTTCCATGCTTCAATCGGACTGTGAAGGTGAACGGAATGTGATGCTCCGCTTCTTTGTCCGTCGGGCGCCACCACCCAGACCTCTCCGAATTTCTGTGCTGTTTTCACCAAACGAATCAGGCCCTCCGCAAAGATTCCGTCATCGTTTGTAATCAATATCTTTCGCATCATAATCTCCTTTATCACCACGTTATTATAGCATAAAAA
>CADANR010000073.1 GCA_902789265.1 uncultured Lachnospiraceae bacterium
CGACTGCGCGCGCCTTGCAAAAGAAGCCGGGCTGGTGAATGTAATGGTCACAAACGGAACCGCCGGACCTGAGATTTTAGAAGAACTGCTCCCTTATATCGACGCGATGAATATCGACTTGAAAGGCTTTACCGAAAACTATTACAATCATACACTCGGCGGAAATCTTGATATGACAAAGGAATTTATTGAAGCAGCAGTGAAATCCTGCCATGTGGAACTGACTACACTTGTAGTTCCGAATGAAAATGATTCCGAAGAAGAAATGCGTGAAATTGCCGGCTGGATTGCCGGCCTTACGGATGCAAACGGGAAAAACATCGGTTCCGATATTCCGCTCCACATTTCACGCTTCTTCCCGCGTTTCCATATGACCGACCGTCACCCGACCGATGTACGTCTGATTTATCACCTGCGTGATGTTGCAAAAGAATACTTAAAAAATGTTTACACCGGAAACTGTTAAGGCCGCTTAAAACGGTTACTCTTCCACATAATCCATGCAGACTCTGGATTTGGTAAAGGGTCTTACCTTTCCGTCAGCCACAGCTACATGTGCAGGATGAACCGCATAGCCTTTTAATGATTCTTCATCTTCAAAAGAGGAATCCAGCATCAAATCGCAATTTGAACTTGCAAGCGGATGGATATTCACACGTATATCCAAAAGTCCGGGAATTTTTCTCTTTAATCCTTCCAGGCCTTCCTTGATTCCTGCTTTGATCTCGCCTTTCTCCTCTTCGGAATACTCATCTTTTAAGTTCCATAGAATTACATGTTTCACCATATCTTTCGTTCTCCTTTCCAATTTCTGACAATTATCCTTACGCTGAAATTTCCAAAAAAACTTTTAATCTTTTAACTATTTTTTACCTCAAATGAGAAAGAATAAAATTTGCCTTTCTGTATTGCACCTACTTTGTAATACAGTCCTTATTATATCACAAGAAGCGTTGTGGATATCATATAGCTATTCATATTCAATTGCGCCCTTCTCATCCGTCCTAAGAATTACAGTTCCTGTTTCTTCCAGATATTCCAAAGTTTCCCTATGCGGATGTCCGTACCGGTTATTCTTACCGCAGGAAATAATCGCATAATCAGGAGACAACTCCTGAATGAATTCTTCCGAGTTTGAACCTATCGCCGACCCGTGATGAGCGCATTTCAATATTTCCACACATCCGTCCCCGTACTCTTTTATATATTTCATCATCGATTCTTCGGCATCCGTACCGGAATCAGCCATAAACACCGCTGTCAAACCATTCTGTTGGAATAAAATTGTCATGGATGCGGCATTGGAATCTACATATGTTCCCTTACTTTCAGGAGAAGTAATATAAAAATCATAGCCCTTCTTTCCATCTTCATGAATCCTGTCGCCTGCTTCCAGATAAACCACTTCCACGTCATATGTCTCCGCCAAATCCGTGATCTCTTTAAATTTATCCTTCAATGCATAAGGGACTGCAAGCATCTTTACTTTTATTTCGCCACACTCCAGAACTTCTGAAAAACCACTCACATGATCCATATCTTCGTGCGAAAGGAACCACATATCTATCTCCTGTTCTCCTTCATATTTCAGGTAAGGTACGATAACATTCTCCCCTATTTCCTTCTTTGAAGAAGATCCCCCGTCAATCATGAATACATCTCCGCTGTCGGTCCGGATAAAAATCCCGTCCCCCTGACCGACATCCAAAAATGTAACAATTCCCTTCTTCGGTGTACTCAGTAAAAAAAGGCACAATACCATAAATGCCATGAACACACATGCTCTGTAAAAAATCTCGACAATCCGGAAACCCTTTCGTTCCAACTCATCATTCTCCTTCTCTTCCGGTCGGAAAAACTTATAGAAACTCAGTTTCATATACCTTCGGAAAAAAGTACAAAGAAGACTCAATACAACTACAAATGTAGTATAAATAATGATTCTCCGGACTGACGGTGACTTAACACCGAAATTGGAAAAAGGAATCTTTGTAAGAACATAGGAACCATAGGAAAAAGTATACAGAATTGCTTTACAAACAACCGCCAAAAGATAAGCAAACGGATGAAGAAAATTCCAAAACAAAATCACACCGAATGCACATACAAACAAAACCGGCATTGCCGGAAGCACGAAGAAATTCAGCACAAAACCGGTCAGTGATATCTGATGAAAAGAAACCGCAAGCACAGGGAGATCTGCAATAAACACGCTGAATCCGATGAATAGTCCGTCCGTTCTTTTCTTCTTCCGATTGACAAAAGGAAGGAATAAAGGAAACAGAAATATAATTCCCACGACCGACAGGTAAGACAGTTGGAAAGAAGAATCCAGGACCATATACGGAAATAATGAACAGGTAAGGAATGCAGACACGACTAAAGATGTCGGCATATCATACGGTTTCTTTAAAAGCTTTGCAAGGAGTCTGTAGGAGAACATAAAAACCGCACGAAAAACGGAAGGTGCCAGTCCCACCATGAATCCGTATAAAACCAGCATCAAAACGGTAATGGCAAATGCCACCCACATAGGTATCGGTCGATGATTAAACACGGCATAAAGGAATGCACCCAGCAATGAAATATGCAGTCCGCTGATAGCAAGAACATGGGCAATACCGCCGTCCGTAAATAAATCTTTTATTTCTGACGAAAGATACGTTTTATTTCCGAAAAGAATTGCACATGCGACTCCGCCATACTCCTCTCCGAGTCCTTCAAGAAGTATATTGCAGCCTTCCGACTTTAATAAAAACAGTCCGTTCATAACCGGATTTCTGCCATAACATTCTTTTATTTCGGGATTGAATGAAGTATATTCATAACCTCTTGCACGATAATAACGATATGCATCATATTCACCGGGATTCGTTGCTTTTTTAATTGTTGAAATCTTCCCCTGAACAGTCAGGTGAGATCCGACCGGGTATAAGGAAATCGAATCATCTTCAGGATCATCCTGGTCTAAGTAGCAAATGAAACCTTTTAGTTTATAATTATCTTTATTGTTATCTTTATTATTATTGCTCTCTTTATGGTTCTCTTGAAATTCTTCTTCGACTGAAGACTGATAATAATCAGATTCTTTAATAGATGTTTGAAATTCGTATTCTTTTAGATTATTTGTATCATGACTTTTCGTATCATCCGGGTATTCTGCAATACATTCCTTCAGATACAGGATTAATCGATCGTTTCGTATTTCCTTTTTATAAACTTTTCCGGAAACAATCATTTCATTCTGAAATTCCGGCGGCGGATTATAATGATCCACCAATACGGTTATTAAAAAAACAGCTGCAATCCCCAGGAAGCAAAACCACATCAGGGGACGTCTCATAACACACCTCCTTTAATATTTTTTACTTTGCTCTTTACTTATTAAATTCTTCCCTTACTCTGTTTTCACTTTCTCTTTATTATTTATTAATTGTCTATTCTTCCGGCTGGTCATCCTTTAGAACAATGTCCAGATTTCTTTCAAGCGGTGTTTCGAGACTTACGGTCTCACGATAAACAATCTGCGAATTACCGGCAACCTGCTTTCAAGCGGTGTTTCGAGACTTACGGTCTCACGATAAACAATCTGCGAATTACCGGCAACCTGAATCTGAACACGGCTTACATTGCTTAAATCGATTAAGGAATTTGCAATCGAATATAAAACTACATCTGTAGTTACATCATAAGTCTGCTTTAAGAAATCCTCACTTAAATTCACATAGCATGTACCGTCTTTATTGGTCACGCTTAATATTTTTGTTTCCGGATTAATCGTAGGATAATATCCTGCAACCTGCGGTCCTTTAATCAATTGTTCCATTACCATCTTCTCCATGGAAACATTGGTATTGTATACAACCGATCTCTGTCCTGAAATCAGATTCTTTCCATCCACTGTTGCAAAGTACAAAGTCACATTCACTCTTTCGTATGCGTTGATTTCTTTACCGTCATTCTCAATAAAGGAATCCGCATTCAAAAGTCCCACCGCCAGTCCTGCAGCATCCATTAGGGTTTCACCTTCTACCAGGAACTGAACATACTGAACTCCCTCAATCTGCACAAAGGAACGAACGAGTGCTGCACGAACCAGAATTTCCTCGTTCGGCGACAAATCTCTGTATTCGGGACTTAAATTAAGTGTTAATGTCTCGTCATTAATGGAATAATCAATCAGTGAGAAATTATTATTCATGGAAGTACGAAGTTCCTTGTGTTTCGGGTTTTTAGCAAGAGCATTTACCATTTCCTCAATCTGGGCATTCGTTCCGGTTTCCGTGAATATATATTCTTCTCCCTGGACTCTGGTCTTATCTCGGTTGATATAATAAACATAATTCTTCTTTTGTTCCGAGCTTAATTCTCCACTCGTGTTTGTCTTTTTCGTACTACATCCGTAGGACAATACAGGAAGCATTACAAGAAGAATAGCAATCAGTAAGCTGCCGTACACTCTGCCATATGAAATTTGCTTTCTTATCCTTCCTGTTTTCATCCTTCCGTATCCTCGATTATTTCATCATCGTCGTCATCGTCGTCATCGTCGTCTTCTTCATCATCTTCGTTATCTTCTACATCTTCGTCATCTTCATCGTCTTCATCATCTTCGTCTACATCGTCATCATCTTCGTCTACATCGTCATCATCTTCTTCATCTTCATCATCGTCATCATCTTCATCGTCTTCGTCTTCTGCATCATCTTCGGAATCCTCTTCTTCCTCGTCATCCGAATCTTCTTCATACCCTTCCTCCGCATCATCCACATCATCAGACGTATCTGTGTCTTCAGCAGTTTCAGGTTCCGGCTCCGTCTCAACCGGTGCTTCTCCCAAATCAATGGTCTTCTCACTCTGAGGATCAAGAAGATTCGCTGCAACCTCCGTCACAGACTCCGCTCCGAGCTCCGGTACCGGAACTTCGACAAATTTCTCCAAATGCTCCTCTTTATTCTCTATCGGTGTAACAACAGTTCTTCCCGCAGAAGAATAAATAAGCGGAACCTTTACGGTAAACGTTGTTCCGATATCTTCCTTGGAATCCACCGTTATCGTTCCTTTATGAAGCAGTATTGCACTCTTACAGATAGAGAGTCCCAGTCCCGTACCGCCGATTTCTCTCGAATGGGATTTGTCCACACGATAGAAACGTTCAAAAATGGACTTCTGGTCTTCCTCCGGAATACCGATTCCCGAATCACTTACCGTAATGGTGAAATTCTGATAATCCGCATCCAGCGTTACCTTCACATATCCTTCTTCATGATTGTATTTAATTCCGTTTTCAATCAGGTTGGAAAGTGCAAGACTGAATTTAATTTCATCCAGCTCTGCCGTTACCTGTCTGACACTTTCAAAAATCAAATCAACTTTATTATTCTTTGCAATCGGCAGAAGTCTTTTAAATACCGACTCAATCAGCTCATTGACATTTACCGGTGCAATGTTGATGTTCGGATTTTTCTTATCCATCTTAACCAATGAAAGCAAATCATTAATGATGACATTTTCACGATCTATTTCACTTACGATATCCGACATAAAGTCTTTATACACTTCTACCGGAACATCTTCCTGGTTGTTCAGGGAATCCGCAAGCACCTTAACGGATGTAAGCGGTGTTTTCAACTCATGTGAGACATTGGAAACAAATTCCTGTCTGGACTCTTCCATCACTCTCATTCGTTCAATCAGCTGGTTAAACGCATCCGCAATATGTTCCGTTTCGATATAATCATTTACTTCTATCTCTTCATCCGTCAGTCCGCTCTTTACTTCGGAAATAGCGGTCGCCAAACGATTAAAGGGTCGAAGCATCACTCGGGGCATAAAGAATGCAATCGCAAGGATTAATACAAAGAGAATAAACATAAAAAGCATGGAATTTCTGGAAAGAATTTCCCAGTTCTGCGTAATCGGAACGGTGGAAACCGAGGTCAGAATAACACCTACAATACTGTTTTTTCCGTCAATGCTTCTGGTAATCGGTACCGTGATTTCGATATAGGAATTGTCATCGTCATAATGGGAAATTGACTCCCCGTTAAACGTTTTTATAACTTCCTCCGAAATAATCAGTTTTCCGGTAGCAACACCGTAAGTATCCTTCACCACGGAATAATTCTGACCGATAACAAGAACACGCCCGTCATATAAATTGGCAACCTGCTCGATTTCCGCATTTACAATTCCGGATGTGGGATCAATTAAATAATTAAAGGAAATAAGATGATCGGCAAGAATCTTCATCTGACTCTGAACGTCAGATGTACGAACCTCTACCGCTCTGGAAAAATAGTTCTGCAGAACGCCGAAGCGCATGACCATACAGCATGCCGCACCGACTAAGATAATCAATATCGCAATTCGAAATCTGAGGCTTCTGAATAAAGGTATTTTATTCAGTTTCCCCAGTATATTCTCAAATAATTTTTTCATAACAATCAAACGCGTAAAAGAACGACTTAGTTATGCTCCTTGTAATAGTATCCTGAGCCCCATTTGGTCTGTACGTACAGAGGCTCACCGGGGTTAATTTCGATTTTCTCACGAAGACGTCTTACGTGAACATCCACGGTTCTGACATCACCCGGATAATCTGCGCCCCAGACGGTCTTTAACAGTTCCTCTCTGGAGTAAACCCGATTTACATTTTCCACAAGAAGTTTCAAAAGGTCGTATTCTTTACCCGTAACCTTAATCTCTTTTTCATTGACAAAAACACGCTTGCCGTCCTGAACAAGTCTTAAATCACCGGAGACAATCTCCTTCCGGTCATTTTTCTTACTCTGGCTCGTTCTTCTCATAATTGCTTTCATTCTGGCTTTTACTTCCAGAATATTGAAAGGCTTCGTGATATAATCATCCGCGCCGTACTCAAGTCCCATGATTTTATCCATGTCATCGCCCTTTGCGGTAAGCATGATAATCGGAACGTTGGATGTCTCACGAATCTGCTGACATACCTCCAAACCTGTAAATTTCGGAAGCATGATATCAAGAAGAATAATGCTGTAATGATTGGCCGCAGCCATATTCAAAGCTTCTTCTCCGTCATATGCGCAATCCACTTGCCAGCCTTCCTGCTCAAGTGAAAATTTAAGTCCTTTTACAATTACTTTCTCATCATCAACAACTAATACACGATTTGCCATATTTATTCTCCCGTATGATGTAAAAATCTCCGAATCGATTTTTACATGTCAAATGCTAATTTACTTTGATATAGTCCCTGATCTTCTCATATGTTCCTTCTTTAATTCCCGGAACAAGCATCAGGTCTTCCGTTTTTACAAATTTCCCGTTACGATTTCTGTAATCGATGATTGCCTTCGCCTTTGCTTCTCCTATTCCCGGAATCTCGCAAAGCTTATCGACATCGGCGGTATTTAAATCAATTAAATCATCCTGTCCTGACAAACCGGAAGAAGCTACGGGAATTTGATATTCTCCATCCTTCACTTCCTGAATGCTCGGAATTCGAAGCATACTTCCGTCTGTTTCGATTTCGGCCAGATTAATGATATCCGTTGCGGCATCTTCGGTAAAACCGCCTGCTGCCGTCACGGCATCCATAGCTCTCGCCCCTTCCGGCAATGCATATAATCCCGGATTGACAACTTCTCCGCAAACATATACATACACTTCCGTCTGCGTCTTATCTTCTTCCCGGTCAGCATCTTCCCCGGATACTGCATTCTTCTCTCCCGCATCGTTTCCTTCACTTTTTTCTTCGTTTGAATTTACCTGTTCAGCCGAACTGAGATTTTCCGATTTGGAAATCCGGATCTTTTGATTTCCCGAATCGCGATTGCATGACAGAAACAGAATGCAAGAAATAACAATTATGAAAGCAATTTCGATTGCACGTTTTTTTAGATTTTTATTACTCATAGTCAGCTCCTTTTATCCTTAAACTTAAGATTTTTAAGATAAAAGTCCCTTGAACCGACTCTGCAATATAAGTGTAATCAAATTTTCGGACTTTATCAAGTCCAAAATAATGAATCTTTCGGCTAGTTTTCCCCTACCTGATTATAACTCTCGGTAACTTCCGGAGTCTCAATCGGAACATTCTCAAAGTCTTTTCCGTAATAATTCCGAAGTACCGTTTCCGATAACTGCTTTAATTCTTTATTGACGTCTTCGCCGTCCCAGATATTGGAAAAACACATCTCTGCCAAAATATAATAATTTCCCGTCTCCACCATCTTCGGAAGAGAAACCGTTTTTTCATAACAGCTTTCTATTGTCTCCATCTGCGGGTACGGATATTCTTTTAAGTGTGCCGCAGTCATCTTCGAGCATCTTGCATAAAGGTTCGGTGCATACTCCGTTGTCATGAAGGCTGCAAAGCTTTCGGCTGCGCCTTTGTTCTCACTGAGTCCGTTTACGCAGACCATGGTAGTCACGCTTAATCCCCTGCAGTTTAAGGAAGAATTCAGCATTCCGATCGGCAGAATGTCATATTCGTCATGGAATAAATCATCCGCTTTTGCTTTTTCCAGTTTCGAAATCACATCCGTACCTGCCACGGTAAAAAGGCTTTTGCGTTCAATAAAAGCTTCAATGGTATCCGCATAGGAACCTTTCTCATCATCCATGGAGAAGAAATTCTTGAAATCCTGGAATACCTTTAAAGAATAGAGTGCCTGTTCATTGTAGATATTGATGTCTTCCGATTTGTCGCAGCATTCACCGCCGACATTCAGATACGCACCCGCAAACCAGTAATTGTACAGTACATCCTTTGTATCCCAGTTAAAATAGCTTTCCATTCCTTCCGGCAGGGAATACTGATTTGCAAAATCCAGAATTCCGACTACAGATGTAGGCAGAATTGCTTTCGCTCTTGCCTCCAGTTCCAGCTGCTCTTCATAGGATAAATCTTCCTGCATTTCTTCCTGCTTGATCTGCTCTAAAATTTCAGGCGCAATTGTAAAGCCTTCCGTGGTTTCCCCGGACTCGGCAAGCGCATCTTTGGTTCTTACAATTTCTTCTAATGCAGATTCGTTATAAACAATAACGGCAGTTTCATAACTTAACGGATAACCGTAATAAACATCGCGATAGGTTACGGCACGAAGTCCCGCATCCGCATAGTATGCGGAATTAAGTACATGTTCCGGATCTTTGCACTCACCGGCAAGCCCGGACAGTACCGCTTTTTCCAGCGAATCGTTGGTAAGTACGAATAAATCCGGTGATTTTACTCCGTCCAGAGTGGATCTTTGAACACTTTCCAGGTAATCCACATCCGATACTTCCGTTGCAATCACCTTAACACCTGTTTTATTTTCATATGTAACGGCTGCATCCCTGATATACTCACCGTATTGAGGATCGGTATACCAGATTACCATGGCATCTTTATAAAGCTCCTCTTCTTCGGAAAGTCCCTTTTTCAAAACCCCGTAGGAATCTCCGAACAGAAGAGCTGCCGTCATGGCGATCAGCAGAAAAATAGAAATCAGTCTCTTTCGCATGCTTTATAATTCCTTTATTGCTTCTTTCAAAACGGTAATCATGTCATCCACATCTTTCTTTTCGATGACTAAAGGGGGAAGGAAACGAACAATTTTCGTTCCGGCATTGATTAAAACCACACCGCTTTCCAAAGCCTTATTAATTACCGGTGCAACCTCACAATCGAACTCAAGTCCCTGCATCAGTCCTTTTCCCCTGTGATCGACAATTACCGGATTTGCATTCTTTACTTCCTCAAGTTTTTCATAAAGATATGCACCGACCTCTTTCACATGATCGGTTATTTTACGCTCTTCATACTGACGGAATACCTCCACGATTGCAGCACCTGCCAAAGGATTTCCGCCGTAGGTTGTTCCGTGATCTCCGGCTTTTAAGGATGCCTGTCCGACTTTTTCCGTCATTAAGAATGCACCCACGGGAACACCGCAGCCTAAAGCTTTTGCGGTAGTCATGATATCCGGTTTCACACCGTACTCCTGCCATGCAAACATGTAGCCGCTTCTTCCCATTCCGCACTGGATTTCATCCAGAATCAGAAGAATGTCCTTCTCGTCGCAAAGTGCACGAACACCCTTAATAAACTCTTCGAAAGCAGGATAAATCCCGCCTTCTCCCTGAATAGTCTCCATGATAATCGCACAGGTCTTATCCGTAATAAGAGCCTTTACACTGTCCAAATCATTATAATCCGCAAATTTGATGTTTCCGATCATCGGCTCAAACGCTTCCCGGTATTTCGGAGTTCCCGTTACGGAAAGTGCACCGAAGGTTCTTCCGTGGAAGGAATGATTCATTGCAATGATTTCATGATCCGTATTTCCGTCTTTTAAATACGCATATTTTCTTGCTGCCTTCAAAGCACCTTCGACAGCTTCCGCACCGGAGTTTGTGAAAAACACGCGATCCATGCCGGATGCATTTTTCACCGCTTTCGCCGCTTCGATTGCGGGGATATTGTAATAATAATTCGAAGTATGTGTAATCTTGTCAATCTGGTTTTTGAGCGCATCATTATATGCCGTATTTCCGTAACCGAGTGCAAACACACCGATTCCGGAAACGAAATCCAGATATTCCTTGCCTTCAATATCGTATAATTTCACACCGTTTCCGTGATCAAAAACGACCTGATACCTGTTATATGTGTGAAGAAGCGCACTCTCGGCTTCTTCGATAATCTGCTGCATCATAATAATTCCTCCAAACAGTTCCTGCTGCCTAATCTTCTCTGCTGATCGGATCGTTATCCGAAATAATCACGGTTCCGATACCTTTCTTGGTAAAAATTTCCAAAAGTAAGCAGTGCGGAATTCTACCGTCCAGAATATGGACTCTTTGTACACCGTCTTCCACCGCCTGTATGCAGTTTCCGAGTTTCGGAAGCATACCGCCGCCGATGAAACCGCCGTCAATCAAGCCTCTTGCCTGGGTTGTGGTGATTCTGGAAATCAGAGTGGAAGGATCGTTTAAGTCTCTGTAAAGTCCTTCGATATCCGTAAGGAATGCAAGTTTCTCCGCACCGACCGCTTTCGCGATTTCGCATGCTGCATCATCCGCATTGATGTTATAGGTATTGTAATCATCATCAAGGCCTACCGGTGCAACAATCGGAAGAAAATCCTTTTCCAGAAGATCGAATAAAATCTTCGTATCCACTTTTTTGATGTCACCGACGAAACCGATATCCTTTCCGTCCACAAGTCGCTTATCTACATTAAGAAGTCTGCCGTCTTTTCCGGAAATACCGATTGCACGTACACCGAGCTGTTCCGCCATTGCCACAAGGCTTTTATTCACACGGTTTAAAACCATTTCCGCAATCTCCATGGTCTCTTCATCCGTAATACGAAGGCCCTTATAGAATTCGGCTTCCTTGCCGCTTTTTTCCACCCACTTGCTGATGGCTTTTCCGCCGCCGTGAACGATAATCGGCTTGAATCCTACAAGCTTTAAAAGTACCACGTCCTCGATGACTTTTTTTTGCATTTCTTCATCGCTCATGGCACTTCCGCCGTATTTTACAACGATAATTTTACGATTGAATTTCTGAATGTAAGGGAGCGCCTCCACTAAGACATTGGCTTTCTCCAGTACTTTTTCCATATCCTTTTCCATTTGTTCCTCCGTATAACGCTAAACTGTATTGCAAGTTTGCATTTCAGTTCCGTTTTTCTTTTTATTATTTCGCTTAAACTCTTTAACTCATCAAGAGCGGTAATCCGCATTTATTTTAACATAATCATATGTCAAATCACATCCCCAGGCAGTAGCTTCTTCGGACCCCTCATGCATATCAATCCGGATAATAACTTCCTCTTCCGACATGATTTTGGTTGCATATTCTTCATCGAATTCAAGCGGCACGCCATACTCGAAAACCTTGCATTCTCCTGCTTTGCTTTCGAAATAAAGCTCCACGTCTTTCTGTTCGAAGCTTACTCCCGAATACCCCATCGCACAAAGGAATCTTCCGAAATTTGCATCACATCCGTAAATCGCAGCCTTCGATAAGGAAGAAGAAATCACGGACCTTGCAAGAATCCTTGCATCTTCCTTACTCTTTGCATTCAGAACATGCGCGGTAAATAATTTTGTCGCACCTTCCCCGTCGGATGCCATCTTTCTTGCCAGGAATTTACATACTTCAAAAAGTGCTTCCTTAAAAGTTTCATAATCCGCGTTCTTTTCGGTAATCTTTTCATTTCCGGCAAGTCCGTTTGCCATAATCAGAAGCGTATCATTTGTGGAAGTGTCCCCGTCCACGGAAATCATGTTAAAGGTATCCACAACAACCTCCGACAACGCTTCCTGTAAGAGTTTCTTTTCAATGGCAAGGTCAGTTGTTAAGAATCCGAGCATGGTGCACATATTCGGATGAATCATTCCGGAACCCTTGCTCATACCACCGAGAGTAACCACTTTTCCGCCGGCCTCAAATGTTACCGCAATCTCCTTATTGACGGTATCCGTGGTCATAATGGCTTTGCTTGCTCTCGTTCCGGCATCCAACGAATCATCCAGACCGCTGCTCATTTTCTTTACACCGGCAACCAGCTTATCCACCGGAAGCTGCATTCCGATGACACCGGTTGATGCAACCGCAATCGATTCATACGGAACGCCGAGCATTTCCTCTGCCGCTTTCGCGGTAGCTTCGCATGCATCATAACCTTCTTTTCCGGTGCATGCATTGGCAATTCCGGAATTCACAATCACACCGTGCATCGCACGTCCGGACTCGACAATCTCTTTATCCCACATAACGCAGGCCGCTTTTACAACGTTGGAAGTAAATGTCCCCGCACATACGCATGGCTCTTTACAGAATACCATCGCCATATCGGTCCTGTCCTTATATTTAATGTTTGCTTCGCAGTCAGCTGCGGTAAATCCTTTTGCTGCGGTAATTCCGCCTTCTATCTTTT